>JAEEUA010000201.1 GCA_016286775.1 Bacteroidales bacterium | reverse complement strand
TCTTGATTTCATCCACCTGCTGCTTGCTCACCTGGGGCTGCAGGGTGATAATCTGCACCTCGACCTGCGTCTCGATGAACGGGATGCTGTCCTTCGGCAGACGTTCGAAGTACAGACGCACCTCGCTGGGCGTGATGGTCACATCCTCGACGAGCTTCTGCTGCATCTGCTGCATGATGCCATTGTTACGGATGCCGGTCCTCCATTCGCTGCGCAGCTGGCTGATGGGCTTCTCGAGGTATTCCTCCAGCTTTTCCTTCGAGCCGATCTGCGCGATGAACATATTCATCTGCGCATCGACCTGTGCCTCGACCTGATCGTCACTCACTTCGATCGAGTCGATGATGGCCTGGTTGATGAACAGTTTCTGGATGGCCATCTGTTCGGGAATGACGCCGTAGGGGTCACCGTCAATCTTCTCGCCCTGGTAGAGCATACGCTTGCGCTCGTTCTCTACCTCGCTGCGCAGGATGGCTTCGTCTCCCACCACCCAGATGATTTCGTCGATGATGTTCTCGGCTTCTTGTGCCATCAGCTGCAGTCCTCCCAGAAGGACTACAGCCAGAGTCAATAGTCGTTTATGCATGTCTGTATCTTATCTCAGCTTATTCAGTTCCTTCCAGTTGATCTTCACATCGAACTTCTTGCGAAGCTCGGCCACCCATGCCTCTTCGAGCACGTTCTGGTAGTCGGCTACCACGGCGCCACGCACGTCAGCCAGCTCATCGGGTTCGGTGAGGACCTGTCCGTAGGTCATCACGCGTGGCATCTTCTCCTTCGGGGTGAACTTGGCACCTTCGACGTGCAGGCGCTCTGCATCAATGCAGGCATTGTCGCCCTCCGAGAAGAGACCATTGACGATGTGGAAACGTGGAGCCTTCGGATTGGGTGTCAGAATCGAATCGGTCAGGACCTCCTTGCGCACCACGTCCGAAGCAGCCAGAGGTGCATGGTGGTCGTAGATGTCCTTGAGCTTGTTGTAGAGCGCATCGTCGTCGGCACACTCGATGAAGGCGCCCTTGAAGCGAGGCTTGTCGAATGCATAGTCCGAACGATGGGCGTCGAAATAACGCTGCAGGCCCACCGTATCCTGGCTGGCCTTGTCCCAGACCGCCTTGCTGCTTACATCGAAGAGCATGAGTCCGTCGTGATACTCGCGGTAGAGGTTGCGGAAATCGGCATTGTCGCTCTCCAGCTGGGCGTCAGCCCACTCCAGGACCTGCTCGTCGCTCCAGCCGGCAGCCTGCTTGCGCAGCTTCTTGTTGGCGGCCAGACGGGCACGGCACTGGTCCACATAGACACGCTGTCCTTCCTTGATGCGCTCGGGGTCCTTGGCAAGCTGTTCCTTTATCTTGGCATCCAGTGCACTGTCGGCAGGAGCCTCCTTGCGCTTGTCGAGCAGCTTGATGATGTGCCAGCCGAACTGGGTTGCGAAGGGGCGGGAAATGTCGCCCTTCTCCTGGAGTTCGTAACAGACGTCGAGCCACTCTTTCGGGAAATGACGGTCCATATGATTGAGCCAGGGATAGGCGCCTCCCTTGGGGGCTGTGACGGCATCGTCGCTGTTCTCGGCACATATCGTATCCCAGTCGCCACCCACCTGAAGGAGATTGTAGATCGAGTCGATCTGTTGCTTCGGGTCGGGGAAGCCTTCCGACTTCGGACCGCGTGCCATCGTCTTCATGATGTGTGCCACCTGGACCTCGCCCTCGCTCTCGCGCTTGTCGAACACCTTGATCAGGTGCCATCCGAAACGGGTACGCACAATCGAAGTGTGTCCCACAGGCGTAGTGAATGCAGCCTGTTCGAAGGGATAGACCATCTGGAGCGAAGTGAAGTAGCCCAGGTCTCCGGCATTCTGGCGAGCCGATGGATCCTGGCTGTACTCGCGTGCCAGGCTGTCAAAGCTGGTGCCCTGCTCCACCTCATGCTGCAGGCCCTGGATTACGCCATACAGGCTATCGACGGTGTTTTCCGGGGTGTCTTCGCTACAGGTAAGCAGCAGGTGACTGGCCTTGACCTCCCACTTGCGGCGGTCCTTGGCCTGCTGCAGCAGACTATCGGGCCATCCCTGGATCTGCAGGTAGGGCTCGGCAATCTGCTTGCGGTAGCCGGCCAGTTCGTCCAGATACGAACGTGTCGTGTCCACACCCTGACGATAGGCCTCAGCGACCTTCAGCTTGTAGTTCACAAAGAGATCGACGTACTCATCGAACGTCTTCTCCTCGGCCACCTCCTGGCCATTATTCTTGTTGTAGAAATACTCGAATTCCGAACGCTTGACGTCCCTTCCCGCGATGGTCATCACCACGGGGTCTTTCTTGTCTGTCTTTGCATCAGCCTCCTCGGGCTGCACGGTAAGAGCCAGCATGGCAGCAAGGCCAATAATCAGTCTTTTCATATAGGATTGCTTGTTTTCTTATTCCTTTATTTATTTAAAAAGCGGCGCAAATATACACATTATCCGCGAAAACTCCAAAATATTTAGGATTTTTCAACAAAATTCCCCTGATTTTAGACGCTTTTTACGCCGAAAATTTGGTTCGTTGGCAATTTCTTGTTACCTTTGCGCCGTATTTCCAATCACCAAACCTCCTAAACACCCTCCTCCCACGACACCATGTATATCGCGATTTCAGGCAATATCGGAAGTGGCAAGACGACGCTCACCCAACTGCTGGCCCAGCATTACCACTGGCAGCCACGCTACGAGGCCGTGGAATACAACCCCTACCTCGAGGACTACTACGGCAATATCCCTCGCTGGTCGTTCAACCTCGAGGTGTATTTCCTCAAGGAGCGCTTCAAGGACCTGCTTGCCATTGCACAAAGCCCCACACCCATTGTCCAGGATCGTTCCATCTTCGAGGGTGTCCACATCTTTACGGCCTGCAATTACGAGTCCGGAGCCCTCTCCCAACGCGATTATCAGACCTACCTCGACCTCTTCGAGCAGATGATGACCATGGTCCGGCTCCCCGATCTGATGATCTACCTCCGTGCCGACATCCCCTACCTCATCAGCAACATACAGCTGCGCGGACGGCAGTACGAGCAGCAGATGCAGCTCGACTATCTGGCACGTCTCAACGACAAGTACGAAGACTTCATCCAGAACAAGTATCCCGGCCGCGTGCTCATCCTCGACAAGACGCAATACGACTTCACCCGACCCGCCGACATGCTCAGGATCTACGACATCATCGACTCAGCCCTCGGCACCCCCTCCACCCTCGGACTTTGATTGTGGGCACCCCCCTCCCATCAACTCCCATAACTCCCACTAACTCCCGTTAACTCCCACTAACTCCCGTTAACTCCCATTAACTCCCATTAACCCCCCTCAACTCCCATGCACATCGCAATAGCAGGCAACATCGGTTGCGGCAAAACAACACTCACCAGAATGCTCGCCAAGCGCTACGGCTGGACGCCCCGCTTCGAGCCGGTTGACAACAACCCCTACCTCGCCGACTACTATGCCGACATGCCGCGTTGGTCGTTCAATATCCAGATCTACTTCCTCGCCAAGCGCTTCAAGGAAGTGGTCGAGATATCGAAGTCCACCGAAACCATCGTGCAGGACCGCACCATCTTCGAGGATGCACGCATCTTCGCACCCAATCTCCACGACATGGGCATGATGTCCGACCGCGACTTCGACAACTACCGCGACCTTTTCGACACGATGATAGCCCTCACCCGCCTTCCCGACCTGATGATCTACATCCGCAGTTCGCTGGCCAACCTGGTCGATCACATCCACAAGCGCGGACGCGACTACGAGCAGACCATGTCTCTCGACTATCTCGCCGGCCTCAACCGCCGCTACGAGGAATGGATCCGCGACTACAAGGGCAACCTCGTCATCATCGATGGCGACACCTGCGACTTCGAGCAGAACCCTGCCCACTTCCTCAAGGTCACCGACGACATCGACGCCCACCTTTTCGGCCTTTTTAGTTAAAAATTACGTTATTTGCAAAATAAAAGAGCGAAAATTTGCATTATTCAACAAAAAATTTGCATTATTCAATAATTGTAGCTATATTTGCGCCAAGAATTGTTCGTTTTGCGACCAACTATCTCGACTCAGCACCGTCGAAGCGAGCCTCTCCCGGCTTTCGGCCCACTGTAACTGTTCATCAATCCCTCGTTTGCACACACCGATAGTATCTGACGACAAGAGGTCGTGTCAAGCTACACCCAACTTCATGATATTTTTCAAAACACTCATTATTTCACATAACCAAAGCATCTTATGATTCTTAAGGATTTAGTTAGGAAAGCATCAGCTACATGTGTAGCGGGAATGCTTGCTATGGCTGCCTTTGCACAAGGGCGAACGGTGTCCGGCGTCGTGACCGACGAATTCGGCGAACCGCTTCCCGGCGTGAACGTGGTCATAAAGGGTACTACCAATGGCGTCATCACTGACTTCGATGGCAACTACTCCCTCCAGGACGTCAACAACAACGACGTGCTCGAATTCTCGTTCATCGGCTTTACCACCAAGCAGATCAAGGTCGATGACAATGCACAGTTCGACATCCAGCTCTTCGAGGACCAGCAGAACCTCGAGGAAGTTGTGGTCGTAGGTTATGGTACCGTCTCCAAGAAGGACCTCACCGGTGCCGTCACCTCCATCAAGGCCAAGGACATCGCCGCTGTGCCTGTAACCAGTGCCTCTGAGGCGCTCACCGGCAAGATGGCCGGTGTGAATGTCACCACCACCGAAGGCTCCCCCGATGCCGACGTCAAGATCCGCGTGCGTGGTGGCGGTTCGCTCTCGCAGGACAACTCTCCCCTCTACATTGTCGATGGATTCCCCGTTGCTTCGATCAGCGACATTGCGCCCTCCGAAATCGAGAGCATCGATGTCCTGAAGGACGCATCCTCCACCGCCATCTACGGTGCCCGTGGTGCCAACGGCGTCATCATCGTCACCACCAAGTCAGGTAAGGAAGGCAAGACGCAGGTGAGCTTCAACGCATCCTACGGCTGGAAGCAGGCTACCCGTCTGCAGAAGGTGCTCAGCCCCTACGAGTATGCCTACTATCAGTACGAAATCGCTTCGGCCACCCAGTCCGCCGGCTTCGTCTCGGGTTACGGTTCATTCGACGACCTCGAGATCTGGCGCTCCGTCGAAGGACGTGACTACCAGGACGAGCTCTTCGGACGCACCGGCAACCAGGTGCAGTACAACGCCAACATCTCGGGTGGCACCAAGGACATGAAGTACAACATCTCGTACGCCCACAGCGACGAGAACGCCATCATGCGCAAATCCGGTTTCCGCAAGGACAACGTTGCTGCCAAGATCAACGCCAACCTCAACGAATGGCTCTCCCTTGACTTCAACGCACGCCTCGCCTACCAGGTCATCGACGGACTCAGCTCCGGCACCGAGCAGGAAGGCAACGCCTCCAACTCCATCGTCGGCCAGGCCATCCGCTTCGCTCCCATCAACGTGCTCAGCAGCGGTGACGAAGACGAAGAGAACTCCACCTCGCAGCGTGTCGATCCGTCCAAGCGTCTCGATGCCACCTACAAGGTGCAGCGCCGCTTCCGCCAGGACTACAACGCCGGCATCAACTGGAAGCCCTTCGAAGGCTGGACCTTCCGTTCCGAGTTCGGCTACGGCTGGCGCTACTACAACACCGACCAGGTCTATGAGGAGCTTGCTGCCCGCTACAACACCAAGATCGGCTACACCACCGCACCGCAGGCACAGTTCACCACCAAGGACTACCGCAACTGGCGCAATGCCAACACCGTAACCTACGACAACAAGAAGCTCTTCGGCAAGCGCGACCACCTCAACGTCATGATCGGTCAGGAATGGAGTTCGAGCAACGAGGTCGATCGCGTTCACACCAGCGTCAACTTCCCCAGCTCGCTTACCGTTGACGAGATTCTCGCCAACACCGCCATCGGCACCGCGCTGCCCAACGAGTCGGACATCAAGGCCGACGACAACATGCTCTCGTTCTTCGGTCGTATCAACTACACCATGATGCAGAAGTACCTGCTCACCGTCACCGTACGTGCCGACGGTAGCTCGAAGTTCGGCGAAGGTCACCGTTGGGGCGC
>JAEEUA010000200.1 GCA_016286775.1 Bacteroidales bacterium | reverse complement strand
GAGAACAGCAGCCAGACAGCCAACTACTACAATTACATCAGCGACGTCGATTACGACATCATCGGCCTCAGCTACTATCCCTTCTGGCACAACAGCCTCGCCAAACTCGGCACTACACTCACCACGCTCCAAAATCAGTTCCCCACGAAGCTTGTTCAGATTGTCGAGACAGCCTATTTCTATCAGTACTACCCCGGTGACGCCAAATATGACTTCCAATCCACCTGGCCTGCCACCGAAGCCGGGCAACTTGCATTTACCAAGGATCTCGTTGCCGAACTTCTCAAGCACGACAATGCAAACGGACTCTATTGGTGGTTCCCCGAGGAAAACGGCAACGGTGGACCTTCGTGGAACGCCAACACCATCGTCATCGAGAAGTGGCTCAATCGAGGGTTATGGAACGACAACAATCACAAGGCGCTCAGCGCTCTCTACGAACTGCAGGAACTGCGCAGCAACGATGCCGCCATCCATGAGATTACATCCGAGGCAGCAGAACCCACCATCTACAACCTTCTGGGCAAGCCGATGGACAAGAATCGCAGGGATCTGCCCCCTGGCATCTATATCATCAATGGCCGAAAGGTGCTGCTGAGACAATAACATACAAGCCATCCACATTCCGATTTATTTTGCGGGACAATTTGTCAGATTGTCCCGCTTTTGTTTTTTGGCACGAAGTTTGCAAACGGCATAATGTTGCAATAATTTTGCAAGCATTAGTGGAAATCTTTCTAAAAAATTACAAACATATAAAAACATCAACATTATGAAGATTCAACCATTAGCAGACCGCGTGTTGATCAAACCCGCACCTGCAGAAGAAAAAACAGTCGGTGGCATCATCATTCCTGATACCGCTAAGGAGAAACCCTTGAAGGGCGAAGTGGTAGCATGTGGCAAGGGCACCAAGGACGAAGAGATGGTCGTCAAGGTGGGCGATCAGGTTCTCTATGGCAAATATGCCGGACAGGAACTCGAGTTCGAAGGTGTCAAGTACCTCATCATGCGTCAGTCTGACATCGTAGCTATTCTGGCATAAGGAACGAAGGGATTTGAAGGGATATTTCTCTATTTTTTACAAATACTGGCATCGTCCCTTTTACTACCCTATTACTACTTTTTTACTACTCTTTTACTCCTTTTAAAATAATAATATTATGGCAAAGATTATCAAATTCAATACAGAATCCAGAGACCTGCTGAAGTCTGGCGTTGACCAGCTCGCAAATGCTGTGAAGGTAACCCTTGGTCCCAAGGGTCGTAACGTGATTATCGACAAGAAGTTCGGTGCTCCACAGATCACCAAGGACGGTGTAACTGTTGCCAAGGAAGTCGAGCTCGAGGATCCATTTGAGAACATGGGTGCCCAGCTCGTCAAGGATGTTGCATCCAAGACAGGCGACAAGGCTGGCGATGGTACTACCACTGCTACCGTTTTGGCCCAGGCCATGATCGGTGTAGGTCTCAAGAATGTCACCGCAGGTGCCAATCCAATGGACCTGAAGCGCGGCATGGACAAGGCCGTTGCTACCGTAGTGGATTGCATCAAGGCCCAGTCTGAGGAGATTGGCGACGACTACACCAAGATCGAGAACGTTGCCCGTATTTCGGCCAACAACGACGAGGAAATCGGCAAGCTCATCGCCGAGGCTATGAAGACCGTCAAGAAGGAAGGTGTCATCACCGTCGAAGAGGCTAAGGGCATGGATACTACCGTTGATGTTGTCGAGGGCATGCAGTTCGACCGTGGCTATATTTCTCCTTACTTCATGAACAATGCCGAGAAGCAGACCTGCGAGATGGAGCAGCCTCTGATTCTCATCCACGATAAGAAGATTTCCAACCTGCAGGACTTGCTCCCAGTGCTTGAGCCAGTTGCCAAGTCGGGTCGTCCACTCCTCATCATTGCCGAGGACGTCGATTCGCAGGCTCTCACCACCCTCGTCCTCAACAGCCTCCGTGGCTCTCTCAAGATCTGTGCTGTCAAGGCTCCAGGCTTCGGTGACCGTCGTAAGGAGATGCTCAAGGACATTGCCATTCTGACTGGTGGCCAGGTTATCTCTGAAGAGGTAGGTTTGACCCTTGCCAATGCCACTGTCGATATGCTCGGCCAGGCCGACAAGGTGACTGTCGATAAGGAGAAGACCACCATCGTCGATGGCGCCGGCGACAAGCAGGCCATTGCCGATCGTGTCAGCGAAATCAAGATGCAGATCGAGAAGACCACCAGCGACTACGATCGTGAGAAGCTGCAGGAGCGTCTGGCTAAGCTGGCAGGCGGTGTAGCAGTGCTCCACGTCGGTGCAGCCTCTGAGGTCGAGATGAAGGAGAAGAAGGACCGTGTGGACGACGCTCTCTGCGCTACTCGTGCAGCCATGGCCGAAGGTATCGTGCCTGGTGGTGGTGTCGCCTACATCCGTGCCATCCCTGCCCTCGACAAGCTGAAGGGTGAGAACGATGACGAGCAGCTCGGCATCGAGATCGTAAAGCGTGCCATCGAGGAGCCTCTCCGTCAGATTGTTGCCAACGCAGGCAAGGAAGGCGCCGTGGTTGTTCAGCGCGTCAAGGACGGCGAGAAGGACTTCGGCTACAATGCTCGCACCGAGCAGTATGAGCACTTCCACCAGACGGGCGTCATCGATCCCGCCAAGGTAGCCCGTGTAGCTCTTGAGCAGGCTGCTTCTGTAGCAGGCATGTTCCTCACTACCGAGTGCGTCATCGCCGACAAGCCAGCCCCCGAACCTCCAATGCCAGCCGGCAACCCAGGCATGGGCGGCATGATGTAATCCGCAAAATTTTCCCACATACTCCCCAATAGGGAGCGTCCATAGTTAAGCAAGGGCGTGTCAAGATCTTTTCGAACTTGACACGCCCTTTTTGCGTTTTTTTGTTCACTCATGGGTAAGAACACAGTGGAATTGTTCTTTATCAGGAATGTGTTCGTGTCAGTTGAACCTCTATCGTCAAACCTCCCTTGGGTGTTTGCCATGCAATAGCCGAACCGCCATATTGCAGTGCGATATTCTTAACGATAGCAAGGCCCAGACCTGTACCTCCAAGTCGACGGGAACGACCTTTATCGATTCGGTAAAAACGTTCGAAGATGTGAGGCAAATGTTCCGTGGGGACACCTACTCCATTGTCTATAAATGTGAATGTGTAGAGGTTGCCTGCTCCCTCTGCCTGAACACGGAAGTAAGTAGCACTGGTGGCATAAGCGAGCACGTTGCTGAATATATTGCGGAATAGTGAATAGATAAGCGAAGCATCTCCCGTCATAGGTAATGAAGTGGGAATTTGCATCTGTAATTGAATGTGCTGCTCATTAAACTTAGTCAAGGTTTCTTCTTGGATTTGTCGAAGGATGGCGGCGGCATCTATTTGCGTTTGTGGCCGGGTGATGTGAGCTTCGTCCAAACGTGTGAGTGTGCTCATATCTGTCAATAGTTGACTCATACGGCGACTCTGAGCATAACATTTCTCGAGGAATTCCACACGTTTCCCTTTGTCCATCGAAGGATTGCTGACCAGACTTTCGAGATAGCCTTCAATCGTAGTTGCTGGTGTCTTCAGTTCGTGAGCAGCGTTCTCTGTGAGCTGACGTTTGATGCGTTGTTTCTCGCGCTCGCTGCACTCATACCGATGGCGGAAGTACATGGCGGTAGCGATGAGGACCAAAATACTGACGGTATAATACAAAAATGTGTAATCGTGCTCAAGTGAAGATGTGAGTTCGGCAGAATATGGTACTGAAGAGCGTACTATTCTGTCACCAAAACGTGTTGCAGAATAGAAATACTTCTCACCATTAGTCTCAGAGGCTCGCTTGATTGCGTAACCACTTCCACAATGCAAAGCCTTTTGAATCTCCTCGCGTTGGTAATGGTTGCCCATGCGGCTGATGTCATTCTCCTCAGTATCCGAAAGCACATTGCCAAGGGTATCAATAACGGTTACACGAATGTAACGTTCTCCATGGTTCTCAAGATAATGATAGTTGTTTAGCTGTAGTTGCGAGTGTAGAATGTCCACACGAAAAGCATGTTCACGTCTGTTCTCATAAATGCCAAAGAAAAGCGTAAAAACACTCGCAAGGATTGTCGCTACAATGAAAATCTTATTAGTGAGTCGTGCCTGTTTCATCTGCCGAACATATATCCGTAACTAAATTTCGCACGCAAATAATCCCCGTAACGCCCGATTTTCTTGCGAATGCGAGTTATGTGGACGTCCACGGTGCGGTCAAGCACAATAGTGTTGTTTGGCCAAGCGACTTGAAGGATTTTCTCGCGAGAGAATACCTGTCCCGGTTTGGAAAGAAGTAGGGCCAAAACCTCAAACTCCAGTCTGGTAAACACCACTTCTTTATTGTCAACGTAACATTCCTTACGGTCAAGATCGAGTACCAAACCCTCGTATTTAATGGTATTCGAACCTGTTGGGGTTGATATGATCGTATTGGATTCCTTGGATTCAGAGTGTGTCCTTCTTAAAACTGCCTTCACTCTTGCTTTTACTTCGCTGATGCGGAAAGGCTTGAAGATGTAATCGTCGCTACCGATCGCAAAACCCTGCAGCAAATCCTCCTCCAAGGTCTTTGCCGTACAGAATATGATAGGCACGCCAACAGTTCGGGTGTCAGACTTCAGTTCCCTTGCCCATTCAAAGCCCGACTTGGGTGTCATCATCACATCGAGGAGTATCAGATCAATGCTGTTGCCATTTGACAAATATCTATCTACAATTCGCTGTGCTTCTTCTGCACCTTCTGCAGTCAGCACCTCATAGTCCTCCATCTCAAGATTGAAGCGGAGTATCTCGCAGATATCGGGCTCGTCATCGACGATAAGAATTCTTTTTGCCATACGTTAATAATTTGCAAGTGCAAAGTTACGCATTTCTAATAAATTACAGTTCAAATGTCTGTACGTTAGGCAAAAGTTTAACGAGAATTTAACACCTTCGATGAAATACTCACCAATTTATCCTCATCTTATGCCCTCGTCTGGCGTGCTTTGCTCTGTACTACGTTGAGAACATAGTCACCAAGTTTCTCAAGACCATTCACGTAGTCAATGTAGAAGGCACCAAGCTTATAGTCATACTCTCCTGCCGCTATGTTCTGCAGGTTGTCGTTGCGCAATTGGGCACGAAGGGCATTAATCTCATCTTCGATAGCATAGCTGCGAGAGATGTCGTGACCTTCTCCCTCTGGTTGCTGGAGGGTTTCGGTCATCTGGGCAAGGGCATTGGAGACAAGTTGTTCCATGTGGTTGAGCTGCTTGAGTTGCTCGGAGGTAAAGGGCTCCTGGCAATTCTCATGCTTGCGACTGAGTGTGCGAGCGAGTGAAAAACAGCAGTCTCCTATGCTTTCAAGGTCGTCCACCTCACGAAGCATACGCTGAATCTGCCGCTTCGCTTCGTCGGAGAGTCGACTCTCTCCTACCTGTTGCAAGTAGTGTGCAATCTCGTACTCCATATTGTCGGTGATGCCCTCGTATTTCTCCACCTTCGAGAAGAACTGATCAAAACGATCGAGGTCCTCCTCATCTTCATTTGCGCGCATTGACAGCACATAGTTGAAGGATTTCTGGCAACGTTCGGCAAAGACTACAATTTCCTTACGAGCTTGAAGGATAGAGAGTTCGGCAGTAGAGAAAAGTCCTCCGGAGATGTATTTGAGACCTTTGTCCTCCTCTTGCTCCTCCTTGAGGGGAAGTACACGACAGACAAAACCTTCTATCTGATGCACAAAGCCTATCAACAACAAGGTATTGAAGATATTGAATGCTGAATGAAACATGGAAAGCTTGAAAAGGTCATTCGTACCAGCCTTGAAAACCTCTTCCACCAACCAGCTGACAGCGTTACAGAACGGGTAGAATATGATCAAAACAACCACTACACCAAATACATTGAAGAACATGTGGGCGAGGGCTGCACGACGGGCTTGTATCCCTGCTGCCATTGATGCCATAACGGCTGTGATTGTTGTACCGATGTTCTGTCCCATGGCAAGTGCAGCAGCCTGTTCAAGGCCGAATCCCGGGATATGCATATCGAAGAGCATAAGAGTGATGGCCATGGTG
>JAEEUA010000017.1 GCA_016286775.1 Bacteroidales bacterium | reverse complement strand
GGCAGTTTCCTCGTTGCAGTTTCAGGTATGGGGCAGCATACTACGCTCAAATGGGAACAGGAGACGCAAATCAAGATGACCAACATCGGCATCGGTGGCGGCTACGGCTACAACTACGTGCCGTCTCAAAATTGGTTACTGCACATATCCGGCACACCAACTTTCATCGTCTATAGCAACACCTCGATGACCTTTGGCAATGCGCGTGTGCCCCTGCACTACCACTTTCCCGAGGCCATAATCACAGGACGTGGTGCCGTGGTGCGTCAGTTGGGCAACAAGTTTTTCGGCATGTCGATGGTGTTCAATTTCACCAATATCGGCAATGAGGAGAATCTGGCCCTACACAACATAAAATGGCGCATCCGTATGTTCTACGGGCTGCGCCTATAACAGAGAAAGAACGTTCGTATAGATCTCGACTACTGCTTCAATGCCTCGAAGAGCCTGTCCAGGGCCTTCGGGGCATTTCCGTTCTCCTCGTCGAGCAACTGGACGAACTTCGAGCCGATGATGGCACCATTGGCGTTTGCCTGTGCCGATTCCAAGGTCTGGCGATTGCTGATGCCGAATCCTATCATCGTGGGGTTCTTGAGATGCATTGCATGAACCTTGTTGAAGTAAGCCTGCTTGGCTTTGTTGAACTCCTTCTGTGCGCCCGTGATGGCAGCGGAAGAGACCATATAGATAAAGCCGGAAGTGTTTTCGTCGATGAAACGGATGCGTTCGTCGGACGTCTCGGGCGTGATGAGCATGATGATACGAAGGTCATAGCGGTCGGCGATTGGCTTGAAGTCCTCCATGTAGTCCTTGAAGGGAAGATCGGGAAGGATCACACCATCCACACCCACACGCACACACTCCTGACAAAACCGTTCGAAACCGAATCGGATAACTGGATTGAGGTAGCCCATGAGGATGAGCGGAATGGTGACATCCTTTCGGATACCCTCCAGCTGTGAGAAGAGCTTCTGGAGCGTCATGCCATTGCGGAGAGCCTTGGTGGCAGCATCCTGGATTACAGGGCCATCGGCCATCGGATCGCTGAAGGGGATACCAACCTCCACCATCGCGATTCCCTTCTGTTGCATGGCGCGTATCACGTCGGCTGTGCCTTCGAGGTTGGGAGTGCCGGCACAGAAATACAAGCTCAACAGTTTTTCTGGCTTGCTGGCAAATAATGCATTGATTCTATTCATTGATTGCTGTTTTTTTCAAAGGGTCATTTTGCTGAGATTCCGGGATTCCGAAATACCGGAATAACGAAATACCGGAATAACGGTATTACGTGATATCGGCATACCGACACGTTATTTATTGATTCAAATCCAAGCTTCTCAGCTTTTCGATGAAAGGACGGAGCAGTTGGATGTCCTTGAGGGCGGGAGCTGATTCGAAACGGCTGTTCAAATCGACACCTATCCATTGAGGATGTTCAAATTCCATGAGTGCATCAATTGACTGAGGTCCTATACCACCCGTGAGAAAGAAGGGCGTACGTCCGCGGTAGCTCGAAAGAAGGCTCCAGTCGAATGACTCGCCCGAACCGCCATAACCGGTTGTAGGAGCTTCGAAGAGTATGCCATCAACATAACCGTCCCACATCATAGCCTTGAGCACCTTGCTGCGTGATTCCACACGGATGGCTCGAATAATACGCGGCATAATGTTAACCGATGATGAAAGCAGCTTGTGAAGATTCGTGACGTATGACAGATTCTCATCGCCATGAAGCTGCACATAATGAAGTTTATAATCCTTTACCTTCTGCACGACTTCGTCGAGAGGGGCATTGACAAAAACACCCGCCCGTTCGGCCTCGACGGGCAAATAGTCGGGTTTCTCGCTGACATAGCGAGCTGAACCGGGCCAAAAGATGAAACCGAGGATATCAACGCCAAGGGCTTCTACGTCGCGAATATTCTGGGCATCGCGCATGCCACACACTTTGATGAACATAAGGAGGGGTTAAGAGGGGTTTGAAGGGTTCGAAGGGTTTGAGGAGTTTGAGGGATTGCTCCCGTTGGTCGCGTCCGAGAAAAGCGAAAGATAGCTTCCTTCAAACGCGCGAGCATAGCTCGAGCAAAAGATTCAGGAGGTTAGAGGGGAAGTTTCGACCCTTTTGACGAAGGTGGCCAAGGCTTGGGCTGGGTCGGGTTCCTTCATGAAACACTCCCCGATTAGGAAGCCGCGGAATCCCGCCTTGCGAAGCTCTCTGACCGTTTCGGAATCCGAAATGCCGGACTCCGACACCAGGACGGGCGACTGCACATCTATGTTGGCGACTGCCGTCTGCATAGCTTCGGCGATATCGAAGGAATGCTGCACATCGGTATGGAAGGTGCCCAGCGAACGATTGTTGACACCGAGCATATCGGGAACCCCAACCCGAAGATATTCCAGTTCCTGGGGGTCGTGCACTTCGAGCAACACTTCGAGATTCAAGCGGTTCGAAAGAGTCAGCAGTGTTGCATATTCTTCGGGCGTTAGATCGGCAGCAATCAGCAGGATGGCATCTGCACCAAGAAACTTGGACTCATAGACCTGATAGGGATCGATGATGAACTCCTTTCGGAGAATCGGACATTTACCGACATTCGGAAGCACACGCTGAATATATTCGGGTTTTCCTCCGAAATACTCCTCGTTGGTGAGTATCGACAAGGCGGAAGCCCCGTTTTGGGCATAGAGTGGGATGACCTGCTCGGGTTCCACATCGGCATGAATCCAACCTTTTGATGGACTTCTACGCTTGAATTCGGCTATGATACCGCTCTTGGATTGTCGCAGCGATTCAGCCATCGAAACACGCTTTTGCAAGAGTAGATCGATGTCACAACGCTTATGGGCGACTATTTCTTGCAGAATGTCTGTCATCAGCTGTAAATCGCAAGGAATTTCTTGAATGCTGCCAGTGCGCGACCCGAATCGATTGATTCGCGAGCCATACCGACACTCTCTTCGATGCTTAGATTGCGGTCAATGATCGAAATGCCACAGGCAGCATTAGCAACGATGACCGACTTCTGGGCTTCGGTAGCCTTTCCTTCCAGAACATTATCGAAGATCTTCCGTGCATCAGAGGGCCTATGTCCGCCAAAGATATCCTCCGGGTTGACATAATTGAGCCCCAAGTCCTTGGGCGTAAAGACTTTCTCAAAGTTGTTGGTCACAAGCTTAAAACCAGAGGTCAGCGAAATCTCGTCGTACCCATCGTAAGACGATATGACGCCATAGGTATCGCCAATCTTCTGGTGAGCGTTGACATAGAGACGCATCTGGGCCTGATTCGCCGTTCCATGCAACGAAAATTTGGGATGACAAGGATTGACCAACGGGCCCAGCAGATTGAAACAGGTGGGCACATTCATGGCCTTGCGTGTTGGGCCGACAAACTTCATGCCGAAAGCAAAGAGCGGGGCATGGAAGTAGCAGATATTGGCTTCGTCAAGTGCACGTCGGATAACTGCCGGATCGGCCGTGAACTTCACGCCATGCTCCATCAACACATTGGAGGCACCTGAAACGGAGGTAGAGCTGCCATTGCCATGCTTCGACACCTTATAGCCAGCACCTGCTACGACAAAAGATGCACACGTAGAGATGTTGAAGGTGTTCTTGCCGTCGCCGCCTGTGCCGACAATATCGAGGGTGTTATATCCGTCGAGGTCGATGTGACGACCGGTCTCAAGCAGTCCATCACGGAAGCCAAGCAATTCGTCAACTGTGATGCCACGCACCTGCAACGCCATGAGCAGAGCCGCAATCTGGCAATCGTTGTACTTCTGCTGGGTAATGCCCAGCATGATGAGGTGAGTCTCCTCGCGTGTAAGGAGCTGACCTTCGATGATCTTGTTGAGATAAGATTTCATTGTTGAAATATTTAGAGATTATAGTTTTCTAAGATTTCAGAGTATTCCGAGTATTCCGAGTACTCCGAGCATTCCGTGCACTCCGAGTTCTCAAAGCATCCTACAGGTGAAGAAGCCAGTTATTGATGATTTTCTTGCCGTCGGGAGTCAGGACGGATTCGGGATGGAACTGAATTCCACGGACGTCGTACTCTCGATGTCGGAGCGCCATCACCTGACCTTCGTTTGAGGTGCAGGTGATCTCGAGACAATCCGGCAGCGAATCGGCATCGACAACCCAGGAATGATAGCGGCCAACGAGGATGTCGCGATTCAGCCCCCGGAAGAGATAGTCCACCTTATGCTCGCCATATTCGACAAAATCGACAATATGAGCAGGCGTCTGCACGCCATGGAAAACATCGGTGAGATTGACAAGGGTTCCACCAAAGACTTCACCGATGGCCTGTTCGCCCAGGCAGATGCCCAAAATCGGTTTTTCGCCCGCGTAGGTACGAATCACATCGAGCAGCAGACCTGCCTCGCTCGGCACGCCAGGTCCCGGCGAAAGCATAATCTTGTCGAATCGTTCGAGGTCGGGCAACTCAAACTGATCGTTGCGAAAGACAGTTATTTCGGCTCCGAGTTCCTTTACGAGATGCACCAGATTGTAGGTAAAGGAATCGTAATTATCTATCATTGCGATGTTCATAGGAGGAATATTGAAGATAGTTACTTTAGAAAAAAACTCACAGATCCTTGGCAAGAAGGATGGCACGACGAAGGGCACCGAGCTTGTTGT
This sequence comes from Bacteroidales bacterium, assembly GCA_016286775.1. Lineage (GTDB taxonomy): Bacteria > Bacteroidota > Bacteroidia > Bacteroidales > UBA3663 > Liminaster. The sequence continues at coordinate 22,492 of JAEEUA010000017.1, read as the reverse complement.
TGACTTCCTGGAGCTCATATTCCTCGTTGCTTTTTGCGACAATGCCTCCACCTGCCTGGAACCATAGTTCGTTGTTGCGGCTGACAAATGTGCGGATGGTGATGGCCTGATTGAGCGTGCCGTCGAACGAGATGCTACCCACACACCCGCCGTATGCTCCACGATTGTGAGGCTCGTACTCCGAAATCAGCTGCATCGCCCTTACTTTGGGTGCTCCCGAGAGTGTACCCGCTGGGAACGTGTCGATGAAAGCCTTGATTGGGTCTGCACCCCGATTGAGCACACCCGACACACGGCTGACAAGATGAATAACGTGGCTATAGTACTGTAATTCCTTGTAGAAATCGACCTTCACATGATGGCAGTTGCGCGAAAGGTCGTTACGGGCCAGGTCAACGAGCATCACGTGTTCGGCATTTTCCTTCGGGTCGTTTCGCAGGTAATTGGCATTCTTGATATCCTGCACGTCGTTGCCCGTTCGACGAGTAGTACCTGCTATGGGGTCGATGTAGGCCATATAGCGATCGCCCTCCTTTTCGATGCGGCAGTGCGTCTCAGGAGAAGAACCGAAGATGCGGAATCCTCCGAAATCCATATAGAAGAGATAAGGAGAAGGATTGATGGAACGAAGGGCACGATAAAGGTTGAAATCATCGCCCTCGTATCGTTGCACGAAGCGACGTGACAACACAATCTGGAAGACATCGCCCCGCTTGCAATGCGCAATGCCTCGGCGGATATTGGCCTTGTGCTCCTCATCGGTCAGCGTGCTGCTCACCTCCCCTACCGGCCGGAACGAAAAGAGACCAACAGCTGGACGATTCAGGTCGAGTTCGATTTCACCAATTCGAGATGCCTCGCCCTCCTGCAACAGTTCGTAGATGGTCAGGCGATTGTTGAAATGATCGAACTCCAATACATATTTAAATAATATATAGAGCATGTCGGGAGCATCGTTCTTCGCCTGCGTCTCGTCCTTGACAGCAATGTCCTCGAAGTAACGAACAGCATTAAACGAAGTGAATCCCCAAAGCTGACAGCACTTCAACTGATGTTCATCTCCCTCAAACCGAAAGGATGACATGAACTGATTGATGATAGCATCGCTCCGATAATCACGGCTGATTGCATGTTCAAAAGTCATGCCATCGGGGAACGTGCATCTGCCCACACCATGCCCGATAGCAACTTGTGCAATTGGATGCAATGCAATGAACGAGCGGGCGTTCTTACCCGAATGGTAGTCGCTGGACTCCATGAGAATCGACTGGGTGGACAAATCTCTGAGTCGCAAATACGCGCTCACTGGTGTAATCAGGTCACCCAGCATGGACTTGCTGTTAATCTTGTAGTTATACATTGTCTGTTGTTTTTGGAGAGTAGAGTATTTAGAAATTATCTGAGGAATCAAAGTCGTCGGAGTGCTCAGAGTATTCGGTTTTTGAAGTTTTTAGAAATCCTGCACGCCAGGATCGTCCTTATGCTTTAGATAGGTGTCGAGATCCTTGTCACCACGTCCAGAGACGGTGAGAACCACGACGTCCTCGGGGCGGAAGAAATGACAAAGTTTTGGAAGTAAGGCCAAGGCATGAGCGCTCTCAAGGGCGGGGATGATGCCTTCGGTCCGTGTCAGCTCGAAGGCTGCTCGCAGGGCCTCGTCATCATTGGCAGGTAGCACGGTGGCACGATTCTGTTCGTAGAGATTGCAATGTATCGGACCCGTACCGGGATAATCCAACCCTGCCGAGATGCTGTATGGTTCGATGATCTGGCCATCGTCGGTCTGCATCAGCTTGATGCGCGAACCATGGAGGATTCCCAAAGTGCCTATCTGCATGGACGCTGCAGTCTGCCCCGTATCGACACCCAGACCACCTGCCTCAGCGAGGACCAGACGGACTCGCTGGTCATCGATGTAATGATAAATGGTGCCTGCAGCATTCGAGCCGCCACCCACACAGGCCATCAGGTAGTCGGGATAATCGCGGCCGATTTTCTCGCGCAGCTGCCACTTGAGCTCCTCGGAAATGATGGACTGTAAACGAGCCACCATATCGGGATAAGGATGAGGTCCCACCGTCGATCCGATGATATAGAAGGTATCGGCAGGATGACAACACCAGTCGCGAATGGCCTCGTTCGTAGCGTCCTTGAGCGTCTTATTGCCACTTTCAACCGGGAAAACCTCGGCACCGAGCATCTTCATGCGCTCCACATTGACGTGCTGACGCTTCACATCGAGTGCCCCCATATAGACACGGCAGGGCATATTCATCAGAGCACACACGGTAGCTGTAGCCACGCCATGCTGCCCCGCACCCGTCTCGGCCACGATGCGAGTCTTCCCCATCCTTTTGGCTATCAGAATCTGACCGATGGCATTATTGATCTTGTGTGCACCGGTATGGTTGAGATCCTCTCGCTTCAGATAGAGCTGACAACCATACTTCTCGCTCATGCGTCTTGCAAAATAAAGGGGCGAAGGGCGACCCACATAGTCCTTCAGCAACTGGCGGTACTCATCCTGGAAGTCCTGACTCTCGATGATTGGAAGATAAGCCTTCTTCAGATCCTCAACGGTCTTGTAGAGAATCTCTGGAACGTAAGCGCCACCAAACTGGCCATAGTAGCCATTCGCGTCAACTTGGAAAGATTTCATATACGAACAGAATAACTTGATGAATAATGAATGGATATGAGAAGAGACTGAAAAAAGAAGGGGCTTGCAAGACGTCGTGTCCTGCAAGCCCTTTGTATGCCGTTCGATTCACATAAGGGTGCGACCCACAACGTTCAAGTCATGAGTGAGGCCACCACCAATATGCACGATTCATTGTCATACGATAATTCTTTGTTTTCGACGCTGCAAAGATATGTCATATTTCAATATAACGAACAAAATTATCCGTTTTTTTTGATTTTTTTGCATTTTTTCTTTGTTTTGACCTTATTTTTGTCAAAAATGACAGAAAAATAAGTATATTTGCACTCGAAAAACAACGAATAACGTCTATGGAGTGTAAGATCATCGCACATATTAAGACAGATTTCGACACGAAGTTCGGTGTCCCCCGCCAAGCAGGTCTTGTGCCCGAACTCGAGGGAAGCATCGTCTTTGAACCAGACTATCGGACCGCCGAAGCCTTGCGCGGGCTCGAGGGCTACTCACATCTCTGGCTGATCTGGGTCTTTTCTGAAGTGTCATCCGAAGGTCCGGCATCGGACGAAGCAAATTCGTCCACCCGTTCCTGGTCGCCGACCGTCCGTCCGCCCCGTCTCGGCGGGAACAAGCGTATGGGCGTCTTTGCCACCCGTTCGCCGTTCCGTCCTAATCCTATCGGCCTGTCGTGTGTCGAAATTGCAGGCATCGAACTCAACTCGCCCCAAGGCCCGATCATCCGTGTGAAGGGTGCCGACCTGACGAATGGCACTCCCATCCTCGACATCAAGCCCTATCTGCCATTCACCGATAGCCATCCGGATGCCCGGGGTGGATTCACCGAGCAGACAAAAGAACAAAAGCCCCTCACGGTAGTGATACCGGAGGAGCTTTATAACCTATATATTTTAAAGGAGGAGCAATGGGCAGCACTACGCAAGGTGCTCAGCCAGGATCCACGCCCCCATTATCATCATGACGAGGACCGTATTTACGGATTCATGTTCGCCGGCATCGATTTTCATTTCAAGGTGTCGGACGAAGGTATCCTGCATCTTCTGATGCCAAACTAATACGCCTGCTTATCCTTCTTGACGAAGACGTTCCAAACGGTCTTGAAGATGATTTTCAGGTCGAGCGAGAACGACCAGTTCTCGATATACCACACGTCCTTCTTGATTCGATCCTCCATCTGCCAGAGTTCCTTGGTTTCACCTCGGGCTCCATTGACTTGCGCCCAGCCCGTGATGCCCGGCAGAACCCAGTGACGCACCATGTACTTATCGATGATCCTGGAATATTCCTTGGTCTGCGACACCATGTGCGGACGTGGTCCGACTATCGACATCTCGCCCTTCAGCACATTAATGAACTGGGGAAGTTCGTCGAGCGAGGTCCTGCGCAGGAAGTTGCCGAACTTCGTCTTGCGGGGATCATCCTCGGTAGCCTGCACAAGGTCGGCATCGGCATTGACCTTCATCGAACGGAACTTGTAGCACACAAATTCCTTTCCGTTCAAACCGTTTCGCTTCTGCTTGAAGAACACGGGGCCAGGCTGCAGGAAATGGGTCAGGGTGGCAATGATCGGATAGATAATCAGCCAGAAGGGAATCATAAAGAGCGCCGAAGCCACCAGATCGAAAGCACGTTTGGCGAAGCGGTTGGTAAGCGAGTTCAACGGATTCTCACGAATACAGAGCACCGGAATGGTACCCAGGACTTCGAGCTGCATCGTACGCTTCAGGTAGGTACGGAACTGCGGAATGGTATAAAATCTCACACAATTACGCTCGCAAGTATCGATAATCTCAAGTATTTCAGACGAACGCACCACTGGCAAGGAGCAATAGAGCTGCTGAATGTAGGTATGGTCCTTCACAAAATCTACGACATCGGACACCGGTCCGAGATAATCCAGCCCTTCAGGGGCATCGGTCATGGGTTCATCAGAGAAGTAACCTTCGACACGATAGCCATAGAAAGGATGACGCATCTCAAGATAGAGCTCGCGGATAGGTTCGTTATCGCCGACAAAAATCACATGATGCAGGTTTCGACCCGTTGTACGGAGCGCACGAATAAAGACACGACACAGGAATCGCCAGACAGCCAGGCACACATAGATGCTGACCAGAACATAGATGATGCGCAGGGACTGGAACTTGATATTAAACTTGAATACCAGTGCAAAGATCCAGAATATCATAGCCAACGTGGCCACGGTGATGAACACGTTGCCCAGAATGGAGCCCCGTCGGTCGGAACGGTAAAAGAACGATATGGGTCGGAACCAGGCTGCCAGCACGTAGGAAATCGTGAGCGACATGGCCATGAACCCAAACTGATAGGAGATGTCGAGGGGATGTTCACTACCAGGACAGAGGATGCCCTTGTAGAAATAGTAGAAAATCAGGTTGATGATAATGCCCTCGCTGATATACATGCCGGCCTTCAGGAAAGACGGCAGCTGGTACATGCTTCTTTCTTTTCTCATACCGAAACTGCTCCCTTAATAGCCGGATGACACTGGTAGTCAATCAGACTGAAGTCATTGATGCGGAAATCTCGCAGGTCCTTGATCTCGGGATTGAGCTGCATCTTGGGCAAAGCATAGGGGGTACGCGTTAGCTGCAGCCGAACCTGGTCGAGATGGTTGGTGTAGATATGGGCATCGCCAAAGGTGTGGACAAAACAGCCGGGCTGCAGACCGGTGACCTGAGCCGTCATCAGGAGCAACAAGGCATAGCTTGCAATATTGAAGGGTACACCCAGGAAAATATCGGCCGAGCGCTGGTATAGCTGCAGCGAAAGCTTGCCGCCTGCCACATAGAACTGGAAGAAGCAATGACAGGGAGGCAAGCCCATGCGATCGATCTCCTCCACATGCCAGGAGTTTACTATGATGCGACGTGAGTCGGGATTGTTCCGGATATCCTCAACGGCTTTCATCAGCTGGTCGTAATGCTTGCCATCGTTGCCCTCCCAGTCGCGCCACTGCTTGCCATAGACCGGGCCCAGTTCACCCGTCTCGTCATCACCCCAGGAATCCCAGATGTGTACGTTCTTCTCCTGCAGCACCTTCTTGTTGGTCGAACCACTGATGAACCACAGCAGTTCTTCAATGATGCCACGCGTAAACATCTTCTTGGTGGTGACGAGAGGGAAACCCTCGCTCAGGTCAAACCGCATCTGATGGCCGAAGATACTGATAGTACCCGTGCCTGTACGATCTTCCTTGCGGACACCCTCATCCAAGACACGTTGTATTAAGTCTAAATACTGTTTCATAAGAAGTGCAAATATGCGCTTTTTTGAAATAAAGGCTGTTCAAAAGATAATTTTTTAGGTTTTCGTGCGCAAAGATACAAAAAAATATATATATTTGCACCGCAAAAGTTGAAAATCATTAGAAAAAGGGCAATTTTGCTCCGATTTCATGGTTTTTGGCATAAACAAAGCGTAAAAATGCATAAATTAGTATCATTTCTGTTCTTTCTGGTGGCCTGTTGCATCGCTGCCGGATGCCAGAATGAAAAAGACAACGAATCAGCGACCGTCGATGATGAGGACTTCTCGAAGATACCCGGCATGGTGACCACCGATGTCTCCATGCTTGTCTCCGATTCCGGCGTGATACGCTATCATGCCAACACGCCCATCTGGTACACCTATAATCTGGATGCAAAGAAATCCTATTGGTATTTTCCCGAAGGCATCGAGCTGCAGCAATTGGACGAGGAACTGCAACCGGCCGGCAAGCTGCAGGCCGACACGGCCTACCACTATGAGAAGGAACAGCAGTGGCACCTGATCGGCAACGTGCGTGTGTCGAACACCAAAGGCGAGAAATTCAATACCGAAGAACTCTATTGGGACATGAAGAAGCACACCGTCTATAGTGACTCCTTCATCCACATCGAGCGCGGGAAAGACATCCTTGAAGGATTTGGCTTCAACAGCAACGAGGCCTTTACTGAATACGAGATACGTCAGACCACTGGCATTTTCGAGATGCGTCAGCAGGATGGCAAGAAGTCTGATCTTGAAGACGAGTCGTTAGATGATGGCGAGCATCTGGTCGAAAACGACGAGCCCGGCACCATCGCTCCGACCGACACCATCCTTCCCGAGCCCCTGACTCCGCAAGAGAAGGCGGCGTTAGCCCGACAGCGGCGCAACCGAAACGGCTCACCCCAAACTATTCCCTTCGACAACAAAAGATGAGCTACACCCTATTGTTCTGCATCGCGTTGACCCTCTTGTTCAGTGCGTTCTTCAGCGGCATGGAGATGGCCTTCATTTCGGCCGATCGCATCCGTCTGGAACTCGACAAGCAGGAGGGAGGCTGGACAGCGCGCATCCTGCAGTATTTCTACAATCATTCCGAACGCTTCATCAGCACCATGCTGGTGGGTAACAACATTGCGCTCATTATCTATGGTATCCTGATGGCCCAGCTCATGGAGCCACCTATCCGCGAATACCTTTTCCAGAATGATTTCATGGTGGTGCTCACACAAACCATTCTTTCGACCATCATCATCCTGTTCACGGCAGAGTATCTTCCCAAGACGCTCTTCAAGCTGAACCCCAACATGATGCTGCGCATCTTCGCAATTCCCCTTTGGCTTATCTACTGGATCCTCTCCCCTATTTCGCTGTTCAGTACCATGTTAAGCCACGGCATCCTGCGACTCTTCGGCATGCCTATCATCAAGGAGAAGCAGGGAGCGCTCACCCGCGTCGATCTTGACTTCTTCGTCCAGAAGGGAATCGAGAATGCCGATGACGACGATGACGAGAAGGACGATTCAAAGTCACACACCAACCCCAGCAAGGCCGATGACGACGACAACCTGCAGGAACTGCAGCTCTTCAAGAATGTGCTCGACTTTTCGGAGGTCAAGGTGCGCGACTGCATGATTCCGCGGTCCGAACTCACAGCGGTCTCGATTGACACCCCATTCAAGGAACTCAACCAACTATTTGTCGAAACAGGATATTCGAAGATACCCGTCTATAAGGAAGATATCGACAACCTCATCGGATATATCCATTCGAGCGAGATGTTCCGTCGTCCCCATCAGTGGCAACAGAAGATCATCCCCATCCTTTTTGTCCCCGAGTCGATGGCAGCGCCCAAGCTGCTTCGAATGCTGATGGAGCACAAGAAATCGATTGCTGCCGTCGTCGATGAGTTCGGCGGCACGGCAGGAGTAATCACGATGGAGGACCTGTTTGAGGAAATCATTGGCGACATCGAAGACGAGCACGACCAGGTGCAACTCATCGAAAACAAGGTGAGTGACCACGAATGGGACCTCAGCGGACGACTCGAAATCAGCCACATCAACGAAGACCTCGAGCTGAACCTTCCCGAAAGCGACGAATACCAGACCTTGGCCGGACTGATTCTGCACCATCTGCAGACCATGCCCAAGGAAGGTGACACCATCACCCTTGGCGAAGAGAACATTCGCCTCACCGTTCTGAAGACCAGCGCCACAAAAATCGAGCTTGTTAGGCTGTCAAATTTGCCAAGTGAAGAGTGATAATTGAATGAATTGAACCAAAATTACACTTTTTTCTGAAAAAAAACGACAAATTTGTTCGATTATTAAAATATAATATGTATATTCGCGACCGATTTTGCCCACTTTTGTAAAGCGAATGGTGTGTCTATACATTTATTTATTAGACCTAATCTCCCTTTCGAAGGTGGATAGAATGCTGAAATAATAAATATAACAAAATACTTTAACAACAAATGGCAGTTTTACAACGCATCAGAAACCATTCCATTCTCCTCTTGGTTATCGTGGGTTTGGCAATGGTAGCATTCATTGTCGGAGACTTGATTACAAGCTCCAGCTCTATCATGCAGAGCAGACGCGACAAGGTCGTAACAATCGACGGCCAGAAAGTGACCTACGAGGATTATGAGGCTGCACGTCAGCGCCGCCAGGATTTCGTAAAGGCTATGCAGGGTCAGGAGCTTGATAACCAGAGCACTCAGCAGCTCAACAATCAGGTTTATCAGGAGATCGTCACCAAGAACCTTATCCAGAAGGCTTGCGATAAGTTCGGTCTTACTGTCACCAAGGACGAAATCAACGAGCTTGTACAGGGTCAGAACATGTCGCCTGTGCTCACTCAGATGTTCGGCCAGCAGGCCAACCAGGTGGTTTCCTATTTCGTGAACCTCATCACCAACGACGGATTCGAGCAGGCAGCCCAGCAGAACCCCTTCTTCTCTGAGCAGAACTGGATGGAAATTGAGAACCAGGTGAGCCTGAACCGTCTGGTCGAGAAATATACCGGCCTTGTTGCAGCAGCTGTTACTCCCAACAAACTGGAGGCCAAGGACAACTTCGATGGCGACAACACAGAGTGCACCTTTGCTTATGTGAAGCAGTATGCCAGCAGTGTGCCCGACTCGGTGGTCAGCGTTAGCAAGAATGACGTTGAGAAGTACTACAACAGCACCAAGCGCAACTATAAGCTCAATGCCGAGCGCCGCGACGTAAACTACATCAATGTGGTTCTTCGTCCAAGCGAGCAGGACTATGCCGAAGCCGAAGCTGACATCAAGTCGCTCCGCGACGAATTCGCAACAACCGACGAGGTTGCCGAACTCGTGAATGGCAATTCTTCCATCTCTTATGTCGATGCCTGGGTTCCCGTCAGCAGTTTTGAGGGTGATACCAAGGAGTTTGTCCAGAAGAATGATGTTGGTGCCATTCTGGAGCCTCACCGCGAGAATGGCGACTATTACATGATGGCTCGCATCCTCGACAAGACCGTAGCTCCCGACTCCATCGAGTTAGCTATGGTAGTTGTTCCCACTAGCAACGAGGCTGACAGCATCAAGGGTGTACTTGCTGGTGCTGCCAATGCCACTACAGCCCTCGCTTCCTACGACCAGCAGCAGAAGTTTGTAGGTTGGATGGAAGACGCCCAGCTTCTTCAGAACTTCGGCAATGACCTTCGCGACAAGATTCGCTCCAGCGCCGTTGGCAACACTTTCATCTACGACATGAACGACAACGCTCATTTCGTTTGCAAGGTTACCAAGAAGACGGCTCCTGTAGCTCTTGCCAAGGTCGCCATCTATGCCAACGAGGTTTATCCTTCCACCCGCACCCGTGGCGAGGAGTATGGCAAGCTCAACCGCTTCCTCACCACCTACAAGGACATCCGTTCGATGCAGGATAGCGCCCGTGCCGAGGGATTCATGATGATGCCCACCACCCTCTACTCCACTTCCTACAACGTAGGTGGCGTACAGGATGCCCGCAAGGCCGTTCAGTTCGCATTCCAGAACGACAAGGGTGACATCAGCGACATCATCGAGACCGGCGACAACCTCCTCGTTGTAGCCATTACCGGCAACATTGAGAAGGGTTACCTCGACATCAACGACACCACATTCTACAAGCAGATTGCACAGTTCAACGTTCTTCCTCTCAAGAAGATCGAGAAGTTGGCAGCTGACTTCGATGCCGTTGCCGACAAGACCCTCGCTGGTTACGCTGCCGCCTTCAATGGCGCAAGCATCGACACGGCCAAGTTCGTCAACTTCAACCTCAGCAATGTGGTTGGACTTGGTGCAGAGCCCAAGATTTTCGAGGCAGCCCTCAAGGCTAATCCTGGTGACGTCCTGACCGTAGCTGGCCGTAACGTGGTTGTCGCCCTTCAGCTGCTCAACAAGAACGACAAGGGTCTCACCTACGACGAGAAGGCTCGCCTTGAGTCGGTAGGCCGCACCCGCGACTACGCTCAGGCTGCCAATGCCGCTATCCAGGTTCTCCACGACAATGCCAAGATCGAGGACAACCGCATCAACTTCTATTAATCTGATGAATCTCCACTGGTCACCGACCGGCATGGGTCAACAACAAGAAAGGACGGGCCATAACCAGCTCGTCCTTTTCCATTCCTTACCACTCCAATGACTCCCCTCTTAGGCAAAACGCTTGCTGAGCTTCAGGATATTGTGACCACGCTCGGCATGCCCAGATTCACCGCCAAGCAGATTGCCCAGTGGCTCTATGTGAAGCGCGTTCACCAGATTGACGAGATGACAAACATCTCGAAGGACAATCGTGCCAGATTGAGTGCCGAACACATCATCGGATACGAAGAACCGGTTGATGCTGCCCGTTCAAAGGACGGCACCATCCGCTATCTATTTGCTACGCCTGCAGGCAAGCACATCGAGACGGTCTATCTGCCCGAACACGAGCGGGCCACACTCTGCATCTCCAGCCAGATTGGATGCAAGATGCGTTGCTATTTCTGCATGACCGGCAAGCAGGGCTTCAATGGGCAGCTGACGTCTCATCAGATCATCAACCAGATCTTCGCCATCCCAGAGTCACATACGCTTACCAACCTCGTCTTCATGGGCATGGGTGAGCCTCTCGACAACTGGCTGGAGCTTCGCAAGGTGCTCGAAATCATCACTGCGCCCTGGGGAATGGCATGGAGCCCGAAGCGTGTCACCGTATCGACCATCGGACAGATGCAGCATCTGCCCGACTTCCTGCATGAGAGCCTTTGCAATCTCGCTATCTCGCTTCACTCTCCGTTCGCCGACGAACGGCAAAAACTGATGCCTGTTCAACAGGCATACCCCATCGGCGAAGTCATCGAGATGCTCAAGACCTACGACTGGACACATCAGCGCGAACTGACATTCGAATACATTGTCTTCCGCGGACTCAACGACGACAAGCGCCATGCGCAGGAATTGCTGCATCTGCTCAAGGGACTGACGTGTAAGGTCAACCTCATCCGCTTCCATGCAATCCCCGACGTAGAACTCCAGACTTCCGACCTCCGTGCCATGGAGGCCTTCCGAGACTATCTGTGCCAGCATGGCCTGATGACCACCATCCGCGCTTCGCGAGGCGAAGATATCTATGCTGCATGCGGTATGCTGTCGAGCAAGAAGGAAGAAGAACGGCGTGTTAAGCAATAATCGTATATTTTGGCAACCGACGTCTGCAATTTGCGGTTTTTATTGTGCAATAGAAAAGATTTTTATGGAAATATTTGCATTATTTATGAAAAATCAGTATATTTGCACCCGATATATGAGTAATCAATCCATCCTAACCAAACAGCTTAATGAAGAAACTTTACTCCATCATATTTACTCTCCTCTTCTGCTCCTCAGCTATAATGGCTCAGGAGGAGACTACATTTGCCTTCATGTTCGGCGATGAGGTCGTTCCCAATGGTGGCTCCGTTACCATTTCGGAATTCGAGGACCTCGAATTCATGATTGAGATGAAGGCCCCAGTTTACATCAAGAACATCAGCGAGGATCCTTCCAAACTTTCGCTCACATGCGTTGGCAAGGAAAACTACAAGGATATCGAATTCTGCCCTAATGGCAAATGCATGGCCTGGCCAAGTGACGGCAATGAACTTACCACCAACTATCAGGAGTCCATTCTGTCAGGTAGCACCGTTGAGCAGGGAAATAACTGGCTGCATGCAATGATTTTCGACGCCAAGACTTTCAAAGGTTCCGTTGAACTCAAGGCATATTGCACGTTTGATCCAGAAGACTGCGCCACTATCACCGTAGTGTTCGACACTGAAGCACAGGGCATCAATAAGGTGACCAACGACAGCAACAAGATGGAGGTTTACAACCTCTGCGGCAAGAAGGTTGCCGAAAGCACCATTGGTCTTACCAAGGGCATCTACATCATCAAGCAGAACGGCTCCTCGCGCAAGGTAGTCATCAAGTAAAACCTACACACACATATTATAATAGCACAGAGGCGACGTGTACGTTAAGTTATCACGTTGCCTCTGTTTTTTTGTTAAAGGCGCTGTCCTGCACTATGGCAGGACAACGCCTCTATAATTATATATTATTGTACTTCTTAGAACTCACTGGCCGCCGTCTCTTCGGGAGTGAGAGGCTCTTCGGGGAGTTCTGAGCCCTTCATCTTGCTCATAATGCCAGCCTCAATCTCTTCGGCCAGTTCGGGATTGTCGAGCATGAGCTGCTTCGTAGCATCGCGACCCTGAGCCAACTTGGTACCATTATAGCTGAAGAAGGAACCACTCTTCTTGATAACACCATATTCAACACCCAGATCAACGATTTCGCCCGAACGGCTGATTCCTTCGCCAAACATGATATCGAACTCTGCCTTACGGAAGGGAGGAGCTACCTTGTTCTTGACAACCTTCACACGCACCTGATTGCCCAGAATCTGGTCGCCGGACTTGATACTGGTGACACGACGGATGTCGAGGCGTACCGATGCATAGAACTTCAAGGCATTGCCACCCGTCGTGGTTTCCGGATTGCCGAACATGACGCCAATCTTCTCACGAAGCTGGTTGATGAAGATGCACACGGTCTTGGTCTGATTGATGGCGGCCGTGAGCTTGCGCAGAGCCTGACTCATCAGACGAGCCTGCAGGCCCACCTTGTTGTCTCCCATGTCGCCCTCTATCTCAGCCTTGGGTGTCAAGGCGGCAACCGAGTCGATGACGATGATATCGATAGCAGCCGAACGGATTAGGTTATCGGCAATTTCGAGGGCCTGTTCTCCATTGTCAGGCTGCGAGATGAGGAGGTTGTCGGTGTCAACACCCAGCTTCTCGGCATAGAAGCGGTCGAAGGCATGTTCTGCATCGATGAATGCAGCAATGCCGCCCCTCTTCTGTGCCTCTGCAATAGCATGGATGGCGAGTGTCGTCTTACCGGATGACTCAGGACCGTAAATCTCGATGATACGGCCCTTGGGATAGCCTCCAACACCAAGTGCAGCGTTCAAACCGATCGAACCCGTAGGGATAACCTCTACCTCTTCGACCTTCTCTTCGCCCATACGCATGATCGAACCCTTGCCGAAAGCTTTGTCGATCTTCTCCATAGCCATCTGCAGAGCCTTCATCTTGTCGCTCGCTGGAGCTGTTTCTTTCTGTACCTTTGCCATTTTATATGAAATTAAATGTTAATTACGAAGTGATGCAAACAGGAATAGCAGGCTATCGCAAAGAGCAATGCTTGTAGTCGGGATGATTCTTGCCCTTCAGAATGGCCTGAAGCTTGTTCTTGATGAATGGCTTGCGCAGCGGAGAAACACGGTCGATAAACATCTTGCCGTCCAGATGGTCATACTCATGCAACACCATTCGGGCAGCAAACCCTTCGAGACGTTCCTCATGCTCCTCCAGGTTCTCATCGAGATAGTTGATTACAATCCAGTCAGGACGTTTCACGCCTTCATAAACACCAGGGATTGACAGGCAGCCCTCATCCTTGACGTTGGTCTCCTTGCTCTCTTCCACAATCTCAGGATTGATCATGCATCGACGCACGCCCTGGCATTCAGGATAATCTTCGGCCAGTCCATTGCCGTCAACCACAAACATACGCAAAGCCAGACCCACTTGTGGAGCAGCCAGGCCTACGCCATTGGCTTTTTCCATCGTCTGAAACATATTCTCGGCAAGCGTCTTCAGGTCCGGATAGTCTTCGGGCACATCCTCTGCCTCCTTACGGAGCACTGGCTCGCCATATAGGTAAATTGGTAATATCATATTTAATTCTTTTTGTTTTCACTTTTTCTAGAATATCTAGAGACTCTAGAACTTCTAGAAAATTTAGATTATCTAGTCCTCTAAAGCTTTAGGGAAACTAAGCTTCCCGTGGCCACATCACCGCCTTATATCCCGGCATGGACCGATTGTCCATCCATTGCTGCAGGATGATGGTTGCCGACACTTCGTCGATCATGCCCTTGTCCTCTCTGCGACGCTGCTTGCCCACACCACTCAGCAGGATGGTCTGCGAGGCAAGCTTCGAGGTGAACCGCTCATCTACCAATTCGATAGGCAAATCAGGCAGCAACTTATGCAGACGATTAAGGAACGGCTCGATATACTGCCACGATTCACTGAGTTCGCCGCTCATACGACGTGGCAAGCCCACCAGAACACGCACAACGCCCTCCTTCGGGATATAGTCCAACAGCCATTTCTCAAGCTCATGCGTGGGCACGGTAGTCAAACCGCTGGCAATAATCTCCAACGGATCGGTAACGGCCAGCCCTGTGCGCTTGCGTCCATAATCTATGCTGAGGATTCGTCCCATAATCGTCTGTTTTCAATCGTGTGCAAAGATAGCACATTTTCCTGAATTCTGCAAATATTCTCCGAATTTATTTTCCAAATTATCATCTTTTTCACATCAGCGGCCAAAACAATCCCCCATCACGGCAATTGCGACAGGGGATATACGATGTTTCAATCTCTCGGGAATCGACTATTTGACTGCATCGATAGCTTTCTTGATATGCGAAAAGATTTCATCAATGTCGCCCACACCCGGGATGGAAGCGTACTTGCCTGCATTAATATAGAACTTCTTCAGAGGTTGGGTCTGGCTATGATAGTTTTCAAGGCGATGCTTGGCGGTGTGGGCATTGTCATCGGCACGACCCGAAGTTCTGCCGCGCAGGACGATACGGTGAATCAGCTCATCGTCATCCACCTCAAGGCCGATTACTATCGAAACAGACTCACCCCGGTCAGAAAGCATCTTGTCAAGCGCATAGGCCTGTTGGATTGTACGGGGAAAACCATCGAAGATGACTCCCTTGATATCCTTTCCCTTTGCATCCAGGACGGAAGCCAGAATCTTGATCATAAGAGAATCTGGAATGAAGTTGCCCTCATCAATATAGGAGACTGCAAGCTTTCCCAGTTCTGTGCCCTTCTTGATTTCCTCGCGAAGGACATCACCCGTCGAGATATGGTCAACACCATACTCCTCGATAATCTTCTCACTTTGGGTACCTTTACCGGAACCTGGGGCTCCGAAAATAACGATGTTCAACATATCCAACTGCCTTAAATTAATAACCTTTTTCTTTTATTTCGCAAAATATCATGACAAAGGTAAGGAATTATTGCCAATTAAACAAATTTTTCCACAAAAAAGTTGTTTTGGGGAACAATAACTCATTATTTTGTCACCATAAGTAAACAATTCGAGGCCATTAAGTCTTGACAACCACGCCCTTGGATGCCTCAATCGGTGACGACCCAAATATCTGGAAGATTGCGTCCCTGCTCATTGTAGTCCAATCCATAGCCTACAATGAAATCATTCGGGATTTCGAGAGCCACGTAATCAAGCTGCAGATTGGGCACCTTGATGGCCTTCGGCTTCTTGAGCAGGCAGCACACCTTGATACTCCTTGCTCCCAGGTCACTCAACTGCGAGATGAGCCGCTGCATGGTATAGCCGCTGTCCACGATGTCTTCCACGATCACGACATCGCGATCCACCACGCTTTCAATCAGTCCGACGATGGCTTTCACCTTTCCCGTTGTCCGTGTTCCCTCGTACGACTTCATGCGAATGAACGTGATCTCGGCATCCGGCAACGTGAGCTGGCGAAAAAGATCCGAAGCGAAAACAAAGGCTCCATTGAGCACGCAGACAAACAGCGGACGCTCTACTGCCTCCAAGTCCTTCGAAATCTCGCGTGCCACACGAGCCACCTCTGCCTGTATCCTATCCCGGTCCAGGTAGGAACGGAATGTTCTGTCCGATACTTTTATTGTTTCCATGACAATTGAAAATTGTTAATCAGTCATTGTTCACGCAGTCATCACCTTCAGCTTCTTGAGAAGCGCAAACATCGCAAGCGCACTGAACAGGCAGAGGGCGATGAGAATGCCCCAGTTCTGCATCAGCGGAATCTTGTTCCAAAGTTGGGAGGGAATGGAGCTCAAGTAATTGCCGAAGGCTGTAGCCACGAACCAGCCGCCCATCATCAGGCCCTTGTACTTGGGAGGAGCCACCTTGGTCACGAACGAGATACCCATGGGCGAAAGGAGCAGCTCGGCCAATGTCAAGGTGAAATAGGTCGATATCAGCCACCCTGGCGAAAGGATGCTCTGTGTGCCTTCGCCCAGATCCATTGGCGAAGTCAGCGAAATGGATGCAAGCGAGATGACCGCGAAACCGAGACCTGCCACCAGCATACCCCAGGCAATACGAGCGGGGGCGCTCACCTCCTTGCCCCTTCTGGCCAACGTGTCAAAGAAAAGCATGCTGAAAGGCGTCAATGCCACCACAAAGAAGGGATTGAACTGCTGGAAATCTGAAGGTTGTGCGTTGGTAGGATCCGACATGCCGCGATAGAGTGCAAAGGCGCCGCCCAGCAGCACCAATGTGATGCACCAGAGCAAGGAACGGTTTTTCGAAGTCTTTGCTCCTGCTGCGCCAAATCCCGTATAAACGGAAAGGGCGATAAGGGCCAAGCTGAAGATATTAAAGCCAATGCGCATAGGTCCGGTGACAGACAGGTCGGTATATCGCTTGGCAAAGAAAGTCAGCGCCGAACCGTTCTGGTGGAAGGCCATCCAAAAGAAGACGACCACAGCAAAGACGAGCAGCAGAGCCAGGATGCGGTCGCGAGTCTGCTTGGGCGTCAGTTCCACCATATCGCTGTTAGCAACCTGGGCCTGCTTGGCTGTGACATCGGCATGCTTGAACCAGCTGCGACACGAGAAATAGATGATGGCCGAAAGGACCAGAGAGATGCAAGCCACACCAAAGCAAAGCCCATATCCGCTGTAAAGCGCTTCCAGATAGGCAGGGTCCTGGTTGGCAGCATCATACACGAAGCCTTTGCCCGCCAGGTGCTGATTGGTGATCCACTTGGCCATCGAAGGAGCAAACATCGCACCAATATTGATGGCCATATAGAACAGGCTGAATGCCGAATCACGACGACTCTGATAACGCGGATCATCATAGAGATTGCCGATGAGCACCTGCAGATTGCCCTTGAAAAGGCCCGTGCCAAGCGAAACTCCTGCCAAACCGGCATACATGGCCCACTCTCCTGCCGTATTGGCCGGCGTCGGCACAGCAAGTCCCAGATAACCCAGGAACATCACAATCATTCCAACAACCACACATTTGCCGTAACCGATCTTGTCGGCAACCCAGCCGCCTACGAGCGGAGCAAAATAAACTACTGCCAGAAAGATGGCATAAACCTGTCCGGCCTGAGCCTCGTCCCATCCGAACTTGGCCTGCATGAACAAGGCGAAGATGGCAAGCATGGTATAATAGCCGAAACGCTCACCGGTGTTGGCCAATGCCAACGCATACAGGCCCTTGGGTTGTCCTTCGAACATATCTCTTTTGATAAAAAATGATTAATTTGCCGCAAAGATACATACAATTTTCCACACCTCCAAATTTTACGCGATTTTTGATTGAAAAAACAGCCAAAAGGACAATTCTCATGAACCCGCCAACCCAAGATGGCCGCCCATATGCTGCGCCAAAGATGGTTCGGAACAGATAAATATTGATTATTTATTGAAGATTATTGTCAAGTTATTGGCGAATTGAAAAATATTCATTATCTTTGCACCGCAATTTCACCAATTTATTGTTAATTGTAAATTCATTATTGCTAACTAAACAAAGATATGTTCAAAAGTCATCCAAAGGGTCTAATCCCTGCTGCGCTGGCCAATATGGGCGAGCGTTTCGGCTACTACATCATGAACGCAGTGCTCCTGCTGTTCCTGGTGTCGAAGTTCGGTCTCTCCGACGGCACAGCCGGCATCATCTATTCAGTGTTTTACTTCGGTATCTACGTGCTGAGCCTTGTGGGCGGCATCATCGCCGACCGCACGCAGAACTACAACCGCACCATCCAATGGGGCCTGGTCATCATGGCATTGGGCTACATCGCTCTCGCCATCCCCGTGTTCAGTGAGACAGATTTCAGCGGCAGCTGGTGGGGCATTCTCATCTTCACCTGCGTGGCCCTGCTTGCCATCGCGTTTGGCAATGGTCTCTTCAAGGGCAACCTGCAGGCCATTGTCGGCAAAATGTACGACGAGTTTGAAGCCGAAGCTGCCAAAGAGGGCCCCGAAGCCCTTCAGGTGGCCAAGGACAAGCGCGACTCGGGCTTCCAGATCTTCTACGTATTCATCAACATCGGCGGCCTGTTTGCTCCCTTCATCGCTCCTTTGCTTCGCCAGTGGTGGCTCACCAAGCACGCCCTGATCTACAACGCCGATATGCCTGCACTCTGCCACCAGTTCCTCGCTGACGGACAGGTGACCACCAAGTTCAGCGAGACCTTGGGCAAGGTGCTCCTTCCGGGCTACAACTTTGTTGACAATGCCACATTCAGCCACGACTACATCACCGTGTTCAACCAGGGCATCCACTACTCGTTCATCGCCTCGGTGATCGCAATGCTCATCTCTCTCGTCATCTTCCTGGCCTACAAGCGTATATTCCCACAGCCTGCCAAGAAGGTGGCTGCCGCTGTCGTTGAATACACAGAAGAAGAGAAGCGCACCATGGCTACCGAAATCAAGCAGCGTCTCTACGCCCTGTTTGCCGTGCTCGGCATCGCCATCTTCTTCTGGTTCTCGTTCCATCAGAACGGCCAGTCGCTGAGCGTATTTGCCCGCGACTTCGTTCAGACAGACTCCATCGCTCCCGAAATCTGGCAGGCCCTCAATCCGTTCTTCGTGATTGTCCTCACCCCCATCATCATGTGGATCTTCGGTAGTCTCGCCGCCAAGGGCAAGGCTATCTCTACCCCGCGCAAGATTGCCATCGGTATGGGTATCGCAGGTTGTGCCTATCTCTTCCTGATGATCTTCTCGATGGTCAGCAACTACCCTTCGGGCGATGAGTTCCGCGCTCTCGATGCAGCCAGCATGGCAGCAGCTGGCCTAGCCAAGGCTTCTCCCTGGGTGCTCATCGTGACCTATTTCTTCCTCACAGTCGCCGAACTTTTCATCTCGCCACTCGGCTTGAGTTTCGTCTCGAAGGTTGCTCCGCGTCACATGGTTGGTCTCTGCCAGGGTCTTTGGCTCGGCGCCACCGCCATCGGCAACCTGATGATCTGGCTCGGTCCTGTGATGTACAACGCATGGCCCATCCAATGGTGCTGGGCAGTGTTCCTCATTGTCTGCCTCATCTCCATGGCCGTCATGTTCGGCATGGTCAAGTGGCTCGAAAGAGTCGCCTGCTAAAGACCTTTCACCATCTTTTCAACATCTTACTTTTGACCCGCAGATTTCGTTTCTGCGGGTCTAATTTTTATTATTCTTGTTCTTTTTATCATGGAAAACCAGTCTCAAGACAATTTTTTGAAAAATATCCTATAATTATTTGGAACAATGAAAAAAACAACGTATCTTTGCCCCATATTTCCGTGAAAATCCAAAGTATCACTTTCGATTTTTCAGTAAAATCCAAAGTACAACTTCCAAATTTCATTGAAAAACCAAAGCATTACCTCTAATTTATCAAACACATGTTAGAACGTATTTTACAAATTAACAACGAGTTAGACGATAGTATCTTCCTATTTGGTGCACGCCAAACTGGAAAATCGACTGCTTTGAGGCATCAATTCCCAAAATCTATCTATATAGACTTGCTGGATACAAGTCTGAAAAGCCGTTTTCGGAAACATCCAGCATTGCTCTACGAGATGCTCTACGACAAACCAGAGCGGACGCTGGTTATTATCGACGAGATATCTGAAGTTCCAGAATTACTCAACGAGGTACATCGACTTATTTCTGAACGTGACCTCGTTTTTATACTCTGCGGATCCAGCGCACGGAAATTGAAGCGCAATGGTAGGAATACCCTCGGAGGAAGAGCCTTCCCCGTATATATGTATCCTTTGGTCAGTTCAGAAATACCAAACTTCGACCTCGACCATGCTGTCAACTATGGGATGATTCCATCACATTATTTGGCCAAGAATCCCGAACGGCGCCTGTCTGCCTATATTGAGGTCTATCTGAAAGAGGAAATCAAAGAAGAGGCTCTGGTGAGAAACCTGGCCACTTTCCAGCGATTTCTTGAAGTGGCCGCCCTGACTGATGGAGAAATGATCAATTACAACAACATCGCCCAAGATTGTGGAGTCAGTGCCACCTCTGTCAAATCCTATTTTGATATTCTGGAAGACACACTCATCGGGTATCGTATACCCGCATACTCCAAGGTGATGAAACGTCGTGTGGTGCAAGCACCTCGTTTTTACTATTTCGACATCGGGGTCGCCAACCATCTACTCCATCGTAAAAAGATGGCCAGGGGGACTGTCGAGTATGGACATGCCTTCGAGCATCTTGTCGTTCAAGAGATATATGCTTGGCTGCACTACAAGCATTCAGACGAAGCCATGTCTTATTGGCGCACTTATTCTGAAATTGAGGTGGATGTAATATTGGGCGATGCTCGTGTAGCCATCGAAATAAAGTCTGTAGAAGAAGTGCTGCCTCGCCATCTGAAAGGACTGAAAGTCTTTGCTGAAGAGAATCCTCAAAGTAGATTGTTGATTGTTTCGCTCGATCCAATCAATCGAAAAGTGGATGGAATCGAATGCATCTACGTGAAAGACTTCTTCGATATGCTTTGGGCAGGGAATTTATCCTAAACCGGTATCTTATTTCGATTTATAACATACGCAAACGTAAATTATCCTTCTCATTCCTTTCGAGAACGTCTATGAACATAGACGCTCTATTTCAAAACGAAATAGCACATCTATGTACGTAGACGCTCCATTTCAAAACGAAATAGTACGTCTATGTACGTTGACGCTCCATTTCATGACGAAATAGTACGTCTATGTACGTTGACGCTCCATTTCACGACGAAATAGTACGTCTATGTACATTGACGCTCCATTTCACGACGAAATAGTACGTCTATGTACGTTGATGCTCCATTTCACGACGAAATAGCACGTCTATGTACGTTGACGCTCCATTTCACGACGAAATAGTACGTCTATGTACGTTGACGCTCCATTTCAATCTGAAATGATATTCCCTTCACGAAAAGCGCCTCATCTCACTCAAAAACCGAATAATTGATAATTAGAAGGACCTTTCCCACTATATACAGGTTTCTTCTCCATTTTGGGTATCCTATAGTGAAGTAATCAACATGTTATTTTTCAAATTCGAGAACCCCGACTATAAAGAAAACTGCCCAAAAATATAGACCTATTCATGCCCTCTCGAAATGAGAAGGTATGAACAGGTCCAGTATATTCTCGTCAAATTCCTGCGACTAGCTCTCTTTTCCTTCGTAATGCTTCTCGTTGTAGGCAGTAGGAGTCATGCCATACATCTCCTTGAATGCGGTGGCGAAGTTGTTGGGACTCGAGAAGCCTACTTCGTAGGCAACTTCGGCAATCGACATCTTGCGCTGGGTGAGGAGTTCGGCAGCCTTGGCAAGTCGGATGTTGCGGATATAGTTGCGGGCAGTCTGGTTGGTCAGCTCCTTCAGTTTGCGATAAAGGTGCACACGGCTTAGGCCCACCTTCTCGGCAATTATCTCGCCCGTCAATTCGGGATTGCTGAGGTTTTCGTTGATGACCTTCAGGATACGCTTCAGCAAACGCTGGTCGGGCGACTCGAGGTCAGGCGTATCGACCTTGTCGGTGGGCAGCTGCAGGCCGCTGAACGAGCTGCGTAGTCGCTCGTGCTCGTCGATGAGATTCTTGATGGTCTTGAGCAGAATCTCCAGATTGAATGGCTTAGAAATGAAGGCATTCGCTCCAATCTCCAGGCTCTTGAGCCGGTCTTCATCGCTCGTCTTGGCAGTAAGAAGCACCACCGGCAGATGATTGAGCAGCACATTGCTGCGGATATACCGGCAAAGCTCCACACCGTCCATCTCCGGCATCATCACATCGCTGAGCACCAGGTCATAGCTGTCGGCATTCTCAAGCAGTTTTTCGAGCGCCTCGCGACCATTCAAGCAGGTGA
>JAEEUA010000199.1 GCA_016286775.1 Bacteroidales bacterium | reverse complement strand
TTGCGCAGTATGTCGATGGTGAGGTTCTCAGTCAAATCCTCGCCGTTGATTGTCGTCGTTGGCGCGGTAAACGTAATGACGTTCTTCAGTTCGTGGGGCACCTGGGCGGCAGTCAGGTCACCGACAGCCTCTGGCGCTGCCGCATTGGGAGCAACGTCGATGCTGAAGCGATAGACGCTCAGAATATACAGGTCGGCAGGAGAGATGGCGTGGATGGCGATATAGTAAACGCCATCGGCTGCCGGGGTGAAGGTGCCGCTGAAGTCGGCGGCATCATTTTCGGGTATGCTCTTGCCGATAACCTCGGTCGTGAGGGCGGCTGCTGTACATTCTGTGCCAGCCACAACCTCAAATTCCTCCGGGTAGTTCCACGAAGCGGCGTTCACGATGACATCGTAGGTCTTGCCGCCTTCCAGTCGGATGGGCAGTACTATATAGTCGTCGGCTGGTGTCGTTCCATCCACGTTGTAGATATAGTAGGCGCCATTGCTAGCGCTCCACGTCCAGGTGCATGGTTCGCCATCGCTCAGGTCCTCATTGTTGTTGATGATGATGAAGTCTTCGTCCATTGCTTCTCCGGAGGTCGAGAAATCAGCCTCGTAGGGCACCGTGACGGGTTCTGCCTCTGAAGCATTGGCCTTGCGAGGGGCGAAGTTCTTGCGTCCTTGAGGTCTGATTCTGTTGTCCTTCAGTTCCATCAGGGCGCGCATGTCGCCCTCACGCTTGGCGGTTTGGAGTTCCAGGGCTGTCCGTTTCTTCTGGGCACTCATCTCAACAGGTTTCACGGTGGCTGTTTCGACGTTGGAAGCAGACTTCTTGAAAGCCTGCTTTGCCACCTGTGCATTGGCAGGCAGCGCTACCAATAGGGTGGCTGCTACCAATAGGGATTGAAATTTTTTACTCATAGTTTTACTTTGTGTGTTTATACAAACAATATAGAGAGTTTTACTTAATTAGTGTCTTCTTGCCATCAAATATATACAGGCCCTTGGCAGTCGGATCGGCCTTTACGCGGCGGCCGTCGAGCGTATAGACACTGTTGGAGGCTTCGGTCGAGTTCACTTGTTCGATGCCATCGATGCCGTCGTCGGTGATGCGGATGTTGTCGAAGAACACTACATCACCCCAGGTCTGAATCTCGCCTGTCATCCAGTCAGTGGTCGATGGATTGTAGAAGTCGGCAGCGAAGGTCAGCGTAGCGAAGCGTGCGTCCTTGATGCCAGCCAAAGGAATATCCAAGGTAGTCCATTCTTCGCCGATGGCCACCTCTTCGATTGTTTCGGCCGGTTCGTGCAGTTTGGCGCCCTTGATCTGGAGCTTGCTGATGCCATTGGCTTTCACGTCAATGTGCAAAGTGGGGTTGTTGGCATCCTGCAGTGCAAGTTTACCAGACTTGATGAAGTGTTCGCCGGTGAACCATGTGGTGGTCAAGGCCATGCCGTACCCGTCCCCGTCCGAAGACTCGTTGATGCAATAGAGTGCGCCATCGCTATCGACCTGCCAAAGCGAGGCAAGTTCGCCATTTGCAGCACTCTCCTGATAAGGCAGGGGGTAGGGAGCTCCCGTGAGGAGTGTCACGCTTTGGGGATATCCTTCGCCGGCTTCGTTGACGGGCTTCACGCCCCAGGTCTTGAGCTGCTGTGCGCCCTCGTCGGTGTTGAAGTCGAGCGTATAGTGGTCGGCACCCTTCACGCTTCCGACAATGTCGGTGTAGGCATACGACCAACCATCGAACTCGGCATTCAATATCTGGTACTCTACGTCGTCAGGATTCAGGTAGTAGCCGTTCTGTCCTTCGGTGACGCGTGTCCAGCAGAAGTCGATACTCTGGCCGTTGTCGACAGCCTGCAGGCCATAGAAGGAACCGGGCAGGTCCTGACCGATCCAAGTTTTCACCTTTTCGCTCAGGAGGCCAGCGCCCGATACATTGTGGGCCAGCACCTGATAGGTATAGTAGTCGGGCTTTTCGACAGCGGCGGTCATCTCGATGATGGCACCTGGGGCAACATCCTCCTTCGTGTCGATCACTTTGCCGTCGGATATCAGTTCGATGCGAGTGATGTTTTCCGTGAGGTCGGTGCCGTTGACGGCCTTGGTGGGAGCGGTGACGGTGATGATGGCCATCTTGGTGCCCTGTTCGCCAGCCGTGACGGTCAGATCACAGGCAGCGGGAGCAGTAGGCTCGGCGCCCTTCTCAATCGTGATTTCGCAAGCTACGAGATTGTTGTTGTACATGTCGCTGATTGCGTGGATAGCTACATAGTAGAGTCCGTCGGCTTCGGCTGTGAAATTGCCTTCGAAGCTGGTGGGTTCTTCCGAGCAGAAGGGAGTGGGTGCAATCACGGTGAGGTTGAGTCCCTCGGGCGTAGCTTCACGTCCTGCCTTCACCTCGAAGCGCTCGGCGGCGTAGCCGGTGCTTCCAGTGAAGGTCACCTTGTAGTTGTGGCCGGCCTCTGCCTTGATGGGCATCAGGACGAGGTAATCGTCGCCGTCAGCATTGTAGCTTTCGCTGAAGGAGAGTGCGTCGAGATAGTCGTTCCATGCCCAGGTGGTGCCGTCACCGTTGGCGTCGATGATGTTGACCTCATCGAGCACGCTGGACTCGGCAAAGCTGACGGTGTAGGGAATCTCTTTCGCTTCGGCCATGAAGACGTTGACGACGTTGCCATCCTGTCCGAAGCCTTGCTCGTTGTAGGCAACAGCAGTATAGGTGTATTTGCCGATTGAGAGTCCTTCATCGGTCACCTGCTGCTGTGAGCCGAGAGCTACGTCCTCGATGGTCTTGACCACGGCTCCGTCACGCAGAATCTCGACTTTGGTGAGGTTGGTCGTGAGCGTTGAACCGTCAACGGCCTTTGTTGGCGCAGTGAAAGTGATGATGGCCTGCATTTCTCCGCCATTCTGCTGCACCTTAAGGTCGCTGATGGCGGCAGGCGCACCGTCGGCGGGGCCGTTCTTCACGAAGAAGTTGTCGGCAAAGACCGAATAACCGCCGGCTTCGCTGATGTCGTGGATGCCGAAGTAATAGTAGCCCGTCTCGTCCACCTTGAGTGTCTCGTTGCGCAGTGTTTGATGCAACAGCCCTTCCACGTCGGTGGCAGCGATAGCCTGTTGGGTGAGGGCTTCGGGTGATGCCGCCTTGCCCAGCTTGAGCTCGATGGTCTTGAACGAGAAATCATCGTTTTTCCAGGTGTCGAAACCTACATGATAGTTCTTGCCTGCCTCCAACTTGATGGCTGGTGAGATAAGCCAGTCGTCACTTTCGAGGTCGAAGTTGCCGAAATGTGAATATCGTCCGCCGTAGCCAAACCAGGTGCTGCTGTCCTCGTTGGCATCGACGATGGTGAACGATTGGAGGTCACCCATTGTCTCGAAGTTGTTGAAGTAGGGGAGTTCGTCAACTTGTGTGACGACGTGGATGGGAATCCATGTGGTCAAAGCGTCTCCAAAGGCAGCAAATTCTGCGTTGTCGCTCCAGAACATGCCCATGAAGTAATTTTCGGCACCTTGTTGGAAAGCAGAAGTCCCTTCTATTTGGATGTTGCCGTTGTCGCCGATGGTGAAGGTGAAGCCGTCGGCGTGAGCATCGTCGGCCTCGATGGTCCCGTCGCCTATGCCGTGAGCCCAGCGCAGGACGATGGAGGCATCGTAGTCAGCCGAATAGGCCACCACCTGATAGGCCGGGATGTGGATGGTGTTTCCTTCCTTGGTTCCTTTTACCCAGTAGCCTCGGCGATATTCCGAGATGATGTCCTTGAAGTAAACCGTGCCATCGGAGCATTCTACCATTTCGATGGTTCCGTCCTGATCTTCGTAAGCTAAGAACATGCCGTCGTCCTGGTCTTCGCTGAACATCCCTTGTCCGGTGCGCTCATAAAGTGTGTTTTGACCTTCGGCGGGTGTAATGATGATGCCATGTTCGTCAGTCACTTCTCCAGTCGGAGTATCCTGTCCGAAAGCGAAGAAGGGTAAACAGGTAGCCACAAGGAGCAGCGAAAGTCGTTGCATGAGATAAGATTTTTGGTTCATAAGTAACTATTCAGAATTAACTATACATATTTTTCTTTTAACACGAATTATCGCGAATTATCATTAATTTCTCAGTATGTGTGTCTATTGACCTACTTTGCAAACTAATAATTCATGTAAATTCATGATAATTCGTGTTAAGAAAAAGACACATATAATTATCGTTAATTTTGGTTACATACTTAAGCTAAATTAATTAAATAAAGTGAAACTTTTTGCGGTTTGTCCTTGTCCGCATTGCTTATCGAGCGCAAAGATACGGGTTTTATTCGACTCCACCAAAACTTTTTTCATTTTTCTTCGATTTAAAATCTTCATTGTCGACGAAGTCGAGAGAAAACATTATGTATTCCCAATGAATTCACTGGGCGTGAGTCCCGTCACTTTCTTGAAGAGTCGGGTGAAATGATTGGGGAATTCGAAGCCGAGGAGGTGTGAGGTTTCGCTGATGTTGTGGCCGTTCATCAGCAGGCTCTTGGCCTGGTTGATGACGTAATTGTGAATGTATCCGATGGCCGTGCCGCCTGTGGCCTTGTGGACGATGTCGCCGAAGTAGCGCGGGGAATAGGCCAGCTCGGAAGCACAGTAGGCTACGGTGGGCAGTCCATGCCGCAATTGGCGATTCTCGCGGAAATATTGTTGGAGCAGGGCATGGAAGCGTTTCAGCAGGTCGTTGCTGCCTTTGTCCTCTTGTGAGAGCTGTCGCTGATAGATGCGATTGCAGTATTCGAGTATCAGGCGCAGGTAGCCCAGCAGGATGCTCCGGAGCGCAGGCGAATCTTCATGCTCCATCAATTCCTGCCGCATCTGGGCAAGGAGTTGCGTGATGCAGAGCCATTCGGACGGTTCCATCCGAAGGGAGTCGGTGAAGAAATAGGAGAAATACTGGAATCGGTCCATGTGGTGTTCCAGGTCAGAGCCATGAAGCAGTTCGGGTGACCACAAGAGCACCCATCCGCACAAGGAGATGCGTTCGCCGTTGTCTTCCAGCCCACCTATCTGCCCTGGGGCCACTGCAATGATCGAGGCATCGCTCACCTGCAGGGTCTTCATTCCGTAAGAGAGAATCTTGGGAAATTGGCGCTGGATAAAGAGCCCATAGACGCCGTAGTTGTTCAGGCTATGACGGAAGGGAGCCAGCTCATCGTAGTGGATGATGCTGACCAGCGGGTGCAGTACGGGGGCTTCCACAAATTGGGCATAGTCGTTAGGGCTATCTACTTTCAAGATGTTCTTCATAACGATAGCAATGATGTCGAAATGTGCGCTGCAAAGATACGATATTTTTGGAAAAATAAGTAAAAAAGGGTATAAAAAATAAAGAAAAATGGCGTTTTCTGCGAAATTGGTAGATATTCAGTCGATTTGTGTATTATTATTTTAAAATAATGTGTGTACCTTTGCACCCAGAAACTTTTAAACCTGTTGACTATTGCAAGGCCGTGGCCGGTAGTGCCTGGTTCGATGGCGATCCGTGGGAGTATTACTTCAAGAACTGGCAGCCGATGACCTGTCGCTGGATTCCTGTAGGCTGCGTGCTCACCATGGCGGGCACGGGTTCGGAGATGGACAGTTGCTCGGTCATCTCCAGTCATTCGGAAAACCGCAAGATGTTCTACAATTTCCGCAACCCCGACTTCGCTATCCTTAATCCACGCTTCACGTTCACCGTGCCCAAGTATCAGATGGTAGCCGGCATTTACGACATCATGAGCCATATACTGGAGCAGTATCTCTCCGGCACCGACGACAATACAAGCGATTACATCGCCGAAGGTCTGATGCGCTCGCTCATCGTCAGCTCGCGCAAGGCACTGGTAAATGCCGAGGACTACGAGGCGCGTTCGAACATCATGTGGACAGCCACTTGGGCGCTGAACACCCTCATCGATCGCGGCAAGGCCACCGACTGGATGGTTCATATGCTGGGACAGGCTGTGGCTGCCTTTACCGATGCAACCCACGGACACACGCTTGCCGCTGTCAGCGGAGCATACTACCGTCTGCTCATCAGCAAGTCGCCCGATGCTGTGCAGAAGTTCAAGCGCCTGGCCATCAGTGTTTGGAATGTCAGCGCTGAAGGCAAGACCGACGAGCAGATTGCCATGGAAGGTCTCGAAACCATGGAGCAGTGGATGCGCGAACTTGGCTTGGCCATGAACATCACCGACTGCGGTGCCAAGCCCGAACAGATTGAGGGAATGGCCGATGCATGTCCGATTTGCCAAGGTGGCTACTACATTCTGAATCGTGACGAGGTTGTACAAGTTTTGAAGGATAGTCTCTAGAATATGAAACAGATATTTTTGTTTTTAACAGCATTGCTGTTCGCCTGCTGTTCTTCGGACATCGAGA
>JAEEUA010000198.1 GCA_016286775.1 Bacteroidales bacterium | reverse complement strand
CACATGCCTGCTCGTAAAACGCGCCAAGGCTTTCAACCCCGAGGCAGCTCCCAATGTGCAGGACCGCCACATGTACCGTCCTATCCCGCAGAAGTTCATCGACGCCCTCCAGAACGAGGATGGCTCGAACCTCTCCGATGCCGAGAAGAAGGCTTGGCAGAACCCCGGCTATTAATATTGACATTGCTCTGATAGAATAATAGTTAGTAAGTATTGTGAAGGTAAAGGTCACATCGTGAGATGTGGCCTTTATCACTAAAACAGCGTCACCAAACATGAAACAAACATTCTGCCTACTCACATTCCTATGCCTTATCTGCAGCGTCTTTGCCCAAGATCTGGCCGAATCAAGCCTCGCTCGGCATGACTTCTTCTATGCCGGGCAAAGCAAACAGCGCCGCATGTTCATCGTCAAGGATGGACAGATTGCCTGGAGCTACAACGACCAGCTACAACGCGGCGAAATCAGCGATGCCATCCTACTGAGCGATGGCCACATCCTGGTGGCTCATCAGTATGGCGTGGCCGAGATGAATCAAGAAGGTAAGACCCTTTGGAGCTACGCAGCCCCAGAAGGAACCGAGATACACACCTTGCAGCCCATCGGACAGACGCACGTCGTCTTTGTACAGAACGGACGTCCTGCCAAAGCTGTGGTGATGGAAATCCCAGCCTGCCGCATCGTCCGCGAATTTGAACTGCCCGTCAACGAAAAGAGTTCGGTACACGGACAGTTCCGCAACGCACGCCTTACATCTCGCGGCACTTTGCTCATCGCTAACATGTCGTTAGGCTGCATCCACGAATTCAACAGCACAGGTCAAGAGGTCGATTGCTGGGATGGCTTCCTGCCCTGGTCGGTCCAGGAGCTGCCCAAGGGCAACATCCTTATCACTGGACGCAAGGGACATATCCAAGAAATCAATCGTCAGGGGCAGACCGTATGGGAGATGAACACGACCGACTATGGTGTGACACAGCCTCAGAAGACCGTTCGTCTGAAGGATGGCGGGCACATCGTCAACAACTGGTACAACGAATGGAACAAGGAACCCATGGACACTCTCAATGCCCCAGTGCAGGCCATCGAGATTGACAAGGACGGCCGCAAGGTTTGGGAATTGAAGGCCTGGAAAGACCCGGATCTGGGTCCTTCGACCACCATCCAACTGCTCAGCGAACCCGTGAACCGCGACCGTATGTTCTTCGGCGACTTCAATCCACAGGCTCCCAAACTCTTCGTCGCTCCCAACGAGCCAATCGGCATAGGACGCGGCATTCATCCCGGTCGCGTAGCATGGATTCACAACCCAGGTGTTGCCAAATGGGATGGCAAGACGGGGCTTTGGGTCGAGGATCGCTGGAACGACCAGGCCAAGGCCGATGCGATGATTCCCGAAGCCGTAATGCAGCTGACAAGCGAACCAACACCACAGAAGGCCTGGAAAGCCCTGTTCAAGCACTTCAACAAGGAGCATGGACGCGGCAATCGTGGCTACAAGAAAGGTGAGACCATTGCCATCAAACTCAACATGAACAATGCCATCACCCATCACGACACCATCGAACTCAACTCGTCGCCCTTCGTCACGCTGGCCTTGGTTCGTTCATTGGTAAATGAGGGAGGTGTTCGACAAGAGGACATCATTCTCTGCGAACCCAGTCGAGCCATCACCGACAGCATCTTCGAAAAGATTCATCGTGCCTTTCCCGCAGTCCGCATGATCGACAACATTGGAGGTGAAGGACGCGAGAAGTGCGAATACTATCCCGAACAGATTACCTACTCGACCGACAACGGCAAGATGGCACGAGGTCTGGCCAAGTGTGTTGTCGATGCCGACTACCTCATCAACACAGCATTGCTCAAGACGCATTCGGGACCGGGCGTAACCCTGACCAGCAAGAACTGGTATGGAGCCACCGACATCAACCTGCTTTGGCGACAGAATGCCCACAACAATGTGAGCCAGGACAAGCGCCACGGCAAACCAGGCTACAAGACCTTCGTCGATTGGATGTCGCACAAGAATATGGGGCAGAAAGCCCTGCTCTTCCTTATCGATGGCACCTATGGCTCGCGCGATGTGAATGGTGCCCCCAACCCGAAATGGATGAAGGAGCCCTTCAATGGCGATTGGGCTTGCTCGATCATCGTTTCTCAGGACGAGGTGGCCTGCGATGCCGTGGGCATGGACATCATCATCGGCGAATGGCCCGAGTTCGGCAGCCTCAACTATTGCGACGAGTATCTGCGCGAAGCGGCATCGATACCCAATGCTCCGAGCGGCACCATCTACATGCAGGACGGCAAGGCCCTGCAAAAACCTTTGGGACTCTTCGAACATTGGAACAAGGATCATCAATATACCAAACTTGACCTAAGATACAAGAAACTATGAGAAAGTTCCTCTTCGCTTTCTTACTTTTCTCCACGTTCTTCTCCTCCTCCATTTTTGCCCAAGTCAGCGATGCTTTCCAAGGCATCCTGCCTGTGACTGACCCGCAGATGAAACAAAGTCTGAATGGAGTCTGGGACATCAAGGTAATCGAAGGTATCACAGATGATCCTATCGTACCGACCCTTGACGAAACGTGGAGCAAGATTGATGTACCGGGCTGCTGGGAGGCGTATGGCCTTTGCAAACCCACCTACCATCATGCCGATTCGTTGACCGGCTATTACCGAACAACCTTCCATGTCCCGGAGGCGTGGAAGGGACAGCGCATCGTTCTTCGTTTCGACGGCGTGCTCTATGGCTACGACCTTTGGATCAACAACAAGCAGGTGGGTTCCTGGCGTTCAGGCTACAACACGGCACTCTTCGACATCACGCCCTATCTGAACAAGAAGACCACCGAACAGCAACTTGCAATGCGTGTCATCACTGTGTTTCCGGGCAGCGACTTCGACTACAACGATGACTGGGCATCCAGCGGCATCTTCCGAGATGTGACCCTGATGGCTGTTCCACAGATTCACCTCAGCGACCTCACCATTCATGCTCGTCTCAATGGTGAAGTCGAGGTGAAGACCGAAGTGGCCCATGCTCGAAAGAGCACCGTGGTCGAACACGAGATATTGGATGCCAATGGCCGAACAATGGGGACTACCAAGGTGGACAATCCCAAACTGTGGACAGCCGAGACACCTTATTTATATATATTACGTACAAAGGTTTTCGACAAAGGGAAACTGCTCCAGACCTTCGAGCACAAGTTCGGATTCCGCGAACTCACCATCGAGGGCAATGTGCTGAAACTAAACGGACGACCAATCAAGCTGCGTGGTGTCACCACCCACAGCACCGACCCCAAGACCGTAAAGGTGATTGACGAA
Source organism: Bacteroidales bacterium (assembly GCA_016286775.1). Classification (GTDB taxonomy): domain Bacteria; phylum Bacteroidota; class Bacteroidia; order Bacteroidales; family UBA3663; genus Liminaster. The sequence continues at coordinate 3,063 of JAEEUA010000198.1, read as the reverse complement.
GCCAGCATCCTGCGAGACATGAAGCTGATGAAGGAGGCTTCGATCAACTATATCCGCACCTCACACTATCCCCGCGAACCGCGTTTCTACGAACTCGCCGATTCATTAGGCTTCTACGTCATCGATGAAGTACCCTTTGGCTATGGCGACAAGAACCTGTCGGACCCCACCTTCTACCCTGTCCTGCAGCAACGTGCCCAGGCCACCATCCGACGCGACAAGAACCATGCCTCCGTGCTTATCTGGAGTCTGGGCAACGAGAATCCCTTGACCGACATCTGCGTCCAGCTCGGAGCTTGGGTGAAGCAGAAACTCGACCCCGTGCGTCCTATCTGCTATCCCCAGGTGGGCAGCTATTTCCGAAGGTTCAACTACGAATTTCCGAAGGTCGCCGACATCTATGCACCTCACTATCCCTCGGTGTCGCACGTGGCCGACTTCTTCCAGCGAAGTGATCGTCCAGTCATCTTCACCGAATACACCCATACCCTGGGCATCTCGTTCGAAGACCACGACAAGCGATGGGAAATCATCGAGCGCACGCCCTGCATCGCCGGAGGCAGCGTCTGGGAATGGGTCGATCAGGGCATGCCCTTCAAGGATGACCTGAAAGATCGGTATGGCTACGAGGAACGTGTCTTCACTTCGCCCGAAGGAGGCTTCGAGATGTGCGGCAACCAAGGCACCGATGGCCTACTCTATGCCGACCGCACTCCCCTACCCAATTACTACGAACTGCAGCACAACTATGCCCGTGCCTTCGTGTCGGAAGTCAAAGGCGATGAACTTGGCATCGAGAATCGCTATGACTTCATCAACCTGAAGGACAACGTCACCTTCCATTGGACGCTGACCAACGACCGTGACACGGTGATGCGTGGAGCCTTTAGCCCCGACTGCGAACCTCGTTCCTCGACACGCTATAAGCTTACCCTGCCCAAACAGAATGGATTGTCACTTTTGCAATTCGACATCGAGGATGCGCAAGGTCATGTCTTCCTGCACCAGAGCTTCGTAATCAACAAGCCCAACTGGAACTGGCAGGGCTATGGCGACCCGATGACATGGGTGCAAAAGGAACCGATGGTTCGAGTGGGACGCAAACCCTCGATGTGCGAAATGCTGAAACTGAAGGATCGTCGCATCGAGAAGTATCTGCAGCCCTTGGTCAACCCCTATGTCAAAACCTCGCTCAACATCACCGACGAAGGCAATGGTCTGAAGGTTGACTATTCACTCAAACCCGACACAAGCGATACATTCCTCTCCGAACTGGGCATCGCATTCCTGCTCGACGAACGGATCGACCGCGTGCAATGGATTGGACAAGGCCCCCTTCCCTCCTATCCGGGACGGGACAAGGCCAACCGATATGGCTTTTGGGCCAAGCAGATGGATGACCTCTACTTCGAAGGTAACCGCATGGGAATAGATGCAGCCTTCTTCAGCGACGAGGAAGGAAACGGTCTGCTTGTAGCAGGCGATGGCCTGAACCTCAATTTCGAACAGACCGACCGTGGCATCGTCCTTTCCGTCAATGCTGCCGTGTCGGGCCAAGGTCCAAAATCCTCGGTCACCGATTATCCGGTGATTGCCAGGAAGGTGGGAAGTGTTGGTGGCACCTTCTACCTCTATCGGATCGGCAAGGAGCAATTCTCTCAGCTACAATATACATTATTTATTCCCCCCGCAGACACTCCACAACCGCTCCACCCCTTCCTGACGCAATACGACACCTATCTGATGCACTTCGACCACATCAGCCAATAGGAGCATTGACAAGTCCTATAGAACCATTCGGCAGGTTCTATAGGACTTTTTTTCGAAAATACTTGCATATCTCAAGATTTTTCCCGTACTTTGCAGCGCGTATTTTGAATGATTGTTATTCCAAAATAGGCCAAATAGACACAAAACTACTAACTATTCTTCATGAAACAGATAAGATTTTGGATTATCGCTGTACTCCTCCTGATGTGCAGCACAACAGTTATCGTATCGTGCAAGTCACATCGGCACCCGATTGTCATCGCCCATACCGAAACAGAATATGTTCCACAGGCTCCCGACTATGCCGATACGACGATGTGGGTGACGAGGGATGATGACCCCAAAGGCACGGGAGCCGACGTCTTCTACATCGTTTCGACCTGGGAAAAGGACTGGCAGACCGGCGACGGGCAAGTCTGTCACTACGCCGACGTGTGGAACCCAAACCACCGCAGGCATATGGGCATCGAAATTAACGGAGTGGCAGAATATATGTCACACGGCAATCGTTTCTATGCTCCTTTCTACCGACATTCGACCATCGACGGATTTGTAACGATGAACGAAGACACCATCCTTCGTCGCACACGCCTCTCGATGCACGATGTATGCGAAGCCTTCGACCACTTCCAGCAAAAGAGGGACAAGAGCCGTCCATTCATCCTCGCAGGCTTCAGTCAAGGAGGCATGGCTGTAGTGGAATTGTTGAAGCATATCGATGACGAGACCTACCGACAACTGGTAGCTGCCTACATTCTGGGCTATAAGGTCAGTCCCGAAGATACCCTCACCTGTCCCTATATTCGTCCTGCCAAGGGAGAAGCGGATACGGGTGTTGCCATCTGCTACAACACCGTGAAGGACGTGAAATACGTGAATCCCGTCATCGCTGCCACCTGCATCGGTATCAATCCCGTAAACTGGCGCACTGATGACATCCCAGCACAGTTGCATGACACCATCACCGTGACACTCTCGCCCGATTATCACGTCCTCGTCGTTGAGGGATACCCCGGCTCGGAATACCGGCCCTACAAAAACTTCATCAACGTAGGCGATATCCACAGTTGCGAGCCTTGGCTCTACAAGGAATGCCTCGAAAAGAATTTCGCCGTTCGAACTCGTGCCTGGAGAGAAAAAAACAGCATTTCACAATAAACAATCAATTTTTTTTGAAAAAAGTTCATTTTTCGTGTAGTTTTTTGCCCGACGTTGCGTCTAATGGGTGAAAATCAAAATCTACAGAACGACAATGACAACATTAGAAACCGCATTTACGCAAACCGTAGCCCA
>JAEEUA010000197.1 GCA_016286775.1 Bacteroidales bacterium | reverse complement strand
TCACATACGCCGTGCTGACCTGATAGAAACACCTGGTCTCACTCGGCACGAGCACACCCAGCATATTTTCGAGATTGCTTTCCGAATTATCCCAGTATTCGGTCAGCAGTTTCATGGCCTGAGGCCGATCCAGATAGACGAGATCTGTGGGCACCATGATCCGAGCGTGGCACGAAGCGAACTCCACTACCCCCGTTTGTCCTGCGATGGTATCCTCCTTCAGCGCCTCCAGCTCCTCAGCAGTATATCCAGACGACAGCATATCCTCATCTGTAACACTCTTGAATGAACACAACATCAGCCAAGCCAATGTCAATAAAGCGAACATTTTGATAAAAGCGATTTTCTTCATAACTATAATCAACTAGATTTTAATTTTTTGTTGGTGCAAAGATACAACAATTATTCCATATTATAAAAAGAAAAACAAAAAAAACACTATTCCGCCCTGTTATAAACACATTTTATCCTTTTACAACATATTTGGCAACTCTATTCTTCATCTTTCCAATAATGCTGAATCGAAAGCAAGGACTTCACACTCCAAAACTATGATTTCCCCGTTTATGATCTGCATGGATGTCCGACTTTCTTTTTTCATCATCCTATTATAGAGGCCGATTTTTCTTTGGGTTCGACATTTGAACCTTTGACAATAGAATAGTTTTACATATAATAGGGCAGATAGATGGCAAAAACAAGAAAGATAAGGCATATAATTTCAATGCTGCACTACTTGCGCACAGATAGAACTATATTGCCACACTATGGATCTACCTGTGTACACTTGATACAATCTCACAGCAATATTGCACCACTTGCTCACAGTTAGTACAACATCATTACAAAACGAGATCAGCATGAGGTTAGGTCTTCTTCCTAAAAATATAGCATGACCATTTTGCGCCAAGAATGGTTATCCTACAGTAGAAGCATGACCATTCTTGGCCAAGATGGGGTATGGAACGATTGGAGCATGAACATTCTTGGCACAGATTGGTTATGAAGCTATTGATGGCATAACCATTCCTGGCGCAGATTGGTCATGGAACGATTGGGGCATAACCATTCCTGGCATAGATTGGTCATGGAACGATTGGGGCATAACTATTCCTGGCGCAGATTGGTCATGGAACGATTGGGGCATAACCATTTCTGGCATAGATTGGTCATGGAATGATTAAAAGCATAACCATTCCTGGCGCAGATTGGTCATCAAACAACTACGGCATGACCATTCTTGGAGAAGGTTGGTCATGCCGTAAAATGTGACAGTTAATTTCTTATTCGGATTGTTTTTTCCACTCCGTGATATTGCGTTCCTTGGAATTGAAGCAGATATCCTTTTTGCCAAGTTAAGCTTTCTATACGAAGGAAGAAGACTTCAGCAAATCAAAGAAGGGGCTTCAGGCACTCGGCCATCTCATCGGCAACCTCCTTGGCCTTTTGGGCAGCAACCTCGGCGAAGCGCTCGGTGTGGTTGGCATAGATGATGGCGCGGCTGGAGTTGACGATGAGGCCACATTGCTGATTCATACCATATTTGACAACTTCCTGGAGGGAACCGCCTTGTGCGCCGATGCCGGGAACGAGAAGGAACGAATCGGGTGCGATGCGACGAATGTCCTCAAACATCTTGCCCTGGGTAGCGCCCACGACAAACATAATCTGATCCTCGGTGCCCCAGGTCTTGACGGTGCCAAGCACCTTTTCGAAGAGGCGTGTCGAAGTGCCATCGACTGTCGAAAGCTGGAAGTCGTGCGAACCCTTGTTGGAGGTCAAGGCAAGGCAAATCACCCACTTGCCCTCATAGCCGAGGAAAGGTTTCAGGGAGTCCTCTCCCATGTAGGGAGCCACGGTGACAGCATCGACGTCGAGATGCTCAAAGAACGAACGGGCATAAAGCGACGAGGTGTTGCCAATGTCGCCGCGCTTGGCATCGGCGATGATGAACTGATGAGGATACTGCTCGCGAATATAACGGACAGTCTTCTCGAAAGCAATCCATCCTTCCACGCCAAAGCACTCGTAGAATGCAAGGTTGGGCTTGTAGGCAATGCAATAGGGTTCGGTGGCATCGATGATGGCCTTGTTGAACTCGAAGATGGCATCCTGTGCAGGCAGCTGCTGCAGATGCTCGGGAATCTTCTTGATGTCGGTATCGAGACCTACGCAAAGGAAGGTCTTCTTCTGCTTGATTTGTTCGAAAAGTTGGGAACGAGTCATGTTTGTGGGTATTTTGAGGGTTTCGAAATAAACAAAGTAATCAGAACAATCGGAGTAATCAGAGTATTCAGAATATTCGGAGCAATCAGAGTATTCCGAGTAATCGGAAGAATCGTCCAAAGCGCTATTTCTGGATGAACCAGGGGATACGCTGGACCTTGTAGTCGAGATGCCAAAAACTGTCGAAGTAGGGAAGCCAGTCCTTGATAAGGACCGATTGGCCGATCTGGAGAGCATAGAGGCGTGTGCCTTCGTCCTGCAGCTGACGCAACTGAACCAACAAGGGGCGATCGACGAGGGGGAACTTGAAGTCGGAAATAAGCAGCAGGTCGGCACTGCCGTAGCGCGGGTTGCTGCAGATGAGTTGGAAAGAAGACTGCAGCATCTCGGTTCCATCGGTCGATCCGCCACATTGCTGACGCATATAGTCGAGCAGCGAAGTGCGGTTGGCTCTGACATCGAAGGTCTTGGCTTTGTCGGAAAAAGTGATGAGCAGCAAGTCACGCTTTTGTGCCAAGGCAATCTGCAGCAGCTTGATGACCAGGCTATGTGCGATGCGTTCGGGAGGGCCCTGCATCGAACCGCTTGTATCCATGCAGACAATCATCGGACCTTTCTGCCGCGCACGTGCCACCTGCACCTTCTGCGCCTTCTTCATTAGGTTCGACTTGAAGAGGAAGGTCTGCAGGCGTCGCGTTGCATACCGGTAGGCAAAGAGGCCAGACAGTTCCTCATCTGCCATCGTCGCCATTTCGATGGGCAGCAAGGCACTTAGATCATTGCCTACCGAGATGCCCTCGATATCGGAGGGGGACGAATGCTCCATCCTGTAGGTACTTCCACTACCCACGGGCACACGTTCAGGTCCCTCGTTATCAGCAATACGTCCCACACGCCTTGCTACATCGAGCAGTATCGGATAATGTTTCTGCAAAGCCACGATGGGACGGATACGCTCGAAGCTGATTGTGTTCCAGATGGTGCCCATCAAGGCCCAGCATTGGGCAAACTCATCGATTGCCACTCCGTGCTGGCTGACATAGGGAGGGATGACACTCAGGTACTTGTCGAGCAGCTTCTGTTGCTGGGGCAGATGTTCGCGAACGTAGTCGGAACGAAGTTGAGACAACTCGTACGGGTCGTCCACCCCTCGCATCTGCATGAAACGAAGCCGGGCCTCGACGGCATCGTCGAATGCCTGCTCCAGGTCGGAGCAGATCAGTTCCTCGAGTTCATCGAGCACTTTATGCGGAAGGGTCAGATAGGTGGTCATGCACAAATGTTTAGGAAGACAGCCATGCTTGGCTGTCAACGAAACAAACGGACAAGCATAGGCTTACTCGTCATACAGCAGTTTGCGAATATCGGCGCGCAGTTGAGCTATCTGACGTTTGAAAGAATCGAGCTGGCTGGTAATGATCTGCTGAACCTGTGGGCTGGAGAAGAGATGGCTGCGAATCTGTGCCGACAGCATCACAGCCTGCTGGAAAAGGGTATCGACGGCCGATTCACACTCCTCAATGCTGGTACAACCACCCTGAATAGCCGGTTCAAGACCCGAGGACTGCTGCAACTGCATGCCACGCGAAGCGCGGCGCAAGGGATAGCGCGTGCCATTGACATAGAGGTTCATCGAGTCGCGATAGAGGTTGACACGCTGAAGCTCGGCCTCATACTCGCCCACATTGTCGGGATTGGTATAGGCACGGATGATGGTGCGTCGAGGCTGGATGGGATCCTTGAACATCACGCCGCGCACAGCCGGTTCGTCTGAACTGCGAGTGGGCAGGGCGCAATAGTCGGGCACAAAGATAAAGGTGTTCTGCAGGCCCTGGCTCTCGACCAGCTGATAATAAAGACCATCGAAGATGATGAGGTCGTCGTCGCGATGATCGCCTCGCTGACGTGCCTTTTCGCGCACCTCGCGCACCGCACGACTTCGCAAGGCACGCGAAACCTGCCGCTGCAGGATGTCGAGGCGAGTGAGATAGGGTCGGAAGATGGCATCGGCCACAATTCGTCCGATCGAAGGGAGTTCGTCCGGTTCGTTCCAAAGGCAATGGATAGCAAGCTGCAGATCGGAGGGATTCACCTCGTTGCGGTCGTGCACAAAGGCCGAAGCGCACATCAGGTGCACAATCTTCTTCCAGCGGCGGTCGCTCACGTAGATGCTGCGATGGACATCCTGCCCTTCGATAGCCACATCCTTGAGTCCCTGACGAATATGGGTGATGGCCAGAAGGACTTCGCGCGGAACCATTATGCCGGCAACCTGCTTGAGCCAATCGACATATTCCTCTTCGCTGATTGCATCGCTGACGGGCTTCAAATCCTGCTCGACAGTACCGGCAGGATCGACCATCCGGTAGAAGGCTTCCTCGTTTTGGATGGGCTGGCTGACCAGACGAATCAGGAAACGATCCCACAATGCTTCCAGCCCCTCCCCTTGCACGGGCAGTTCGTTAGAAGCACCGATGAGGAGCTTGAGGGGCAGCTGCATGAGTTGGTTACCATTGAGATATACCTTCTCGTTGATCACCGTGAGCAGCGTGTTCTGGATGGCAGGTCCTGCCTTCCAGATCTCGTCGAGAAAGACCACATCGGCTGTGGGCAGATAGCCTTCGACACAACGCTGATAGACATCGTCGGACTTGAGCCGCTGAATGCTGACGGGGCCGAAGATCTCGTCGGGCGTAGAGAAGCGCGACATCAGATATTCAAAGGAACGCGCATGCGCAAAAGCAAGCTTGAGGCGACGGGCCACCATGCTCTTGGCCACACCAGGAGGGCCCAGCAAGATGACGCTCTCGCCGGCGATGGCGGCCAGCAGCGAAAGGGCAAGCTCGGCATCCTTCTCATAGACGCCCTCTCCGATCTGCCGTAATATCGATTGAATGCGGGTTTTCATAGCATAATGGGATGTGTTTAAAAACACGAATGACCATCGCAGAGGAGAAACCTCATTGACAGTCATTGTTTATCCTCTAAAAGGGATTTCGGTGAATCGTTAGCCAGACGAATTAACGCATGGTGTCACCTACGGTAAGGTTCTTGCGGCCCTTAGCACGACGGGCAGCGAGGACACGACGACCGTTCTTGGTGGCCATACGAGCGCGGAAACCATGCTTGTGGAGACGGCGATGGTTGTGTGGCTGGAATGTCATCTTCATAGTTGTAACTCTTTTATATTGTTTTTATTTGTCTGCTTGTTTTTGAGGCGGTATTGCCAAATAGCGGGTGCAAAAGTAGGTAAAATTATTCAATTTACCAAATTATTTAGTGATTTTCTTTAAATAATTTTGTTTTTCTCAATGTTTTTCTCTATCTTTGCACCCGCAAGATTGCAAAAACACAAGAATTTTAGTCAATCCTGCTCCTTGCTTACCCTCATTTGGAAACAATAATAATAACTAATAAACTCTAAAAATACAACTATGGCAATCAAGTCACAGGACATCAAGAATGGCACCGTCATCCGTGTCGATGGCAAGCTCCAGGTAGTAGTTTCGTTCCTCCATGTTAAGCCCGGCAAAGGCAACACCTTCATGCGCACCAAGCTGAAGGACGTCGTTTCGGGTTATGTCACCGAGCGTCGCTTCAACATCGGCGAAGTGCTTGAGGACGTCCGCGTGGAGCACCGCCCCTACCAGTTCCTCTATATGGACGGCGACGACGCTGTCTTCATGAACCAGGAAACCTTCGACCAGGTGACCATCGACAAGAAGATGATCATTGGCGAGGAGTACATGAAGGAAGGTGACATCGTTGAAGTAGTAAGCGACGCTTCCACCGAGACCATCCTGACCGCCGAAATGCCTGTCAAGACCGTTCTCCAGATTACCTATATGGAGCCAGGCGCCAAGGGCAACACCGCTACCAACACCCTGACCAAGGCTACTGTTGAGACCGGTGGTACCGTCCTCGTTCCTCTCTTCTGCAAGGAGGGCGACAAGATTGTGGTTGACACCCGCGACGGCTCGTACGTTGAGCGTGCCAAGGAATAATACGACAATCGAAAGCAATGACAGTCAAGGATTGGGCCCTCGAGGACCGTCCGCGCGAAAAGATGATGGCCAATGGCGAGGAGTCCCTTACGGATGCTGAGCTGTTGGCCATCCTCATTAATACCGGACAGAAAGGACGAACTGTTCTGGACATTGCCCGCGACGTTTTGGCACAATGCCGCGGCGACCTCGAGAAACTGCATTTTGCCCTC
>JAEEUA010000196.1 GCA_016286775.1 Bacteroidales bacterium | reverse complement strand
GCCATCACCTTCCCGCTGATGAAGCAGGTAGTTGTTGGTGTAAATCTTTCATTCTAATCTTTAATTCTGAATTCATCTATGAAAACGAAATATGGTATCCTGATGGCAGCGGGCCTGCTGATGCTTTCCGCTACCTCATGCTCTGATTTTCTTGATGAGGAGAACAAGACCGGCAATACGGCAGACCTCTCCTACGGCTCTGCCACGGGCCTGGCCGGCCTCGTCAACTCCTGCTATGCCTATACACGCGCATGGTGGGGCAAGGAGCCTTCGCTCGGCCTTTCGGACTGCGGTTCGGACCTCTGGTACACAGGCACCGACAACAAGCAGGTGACACTCAACACCTACACCTTCTCGAGTGCCGCCCTCGACAATGAAGTGAACAACAATCCCTGCTTCGACCAGTATTGGGAGATGTACTACAATGCCATTGATGCCTGCAACAATGCCATCTATTACATTGAGGAAGGTCTCAACAGCGGCGTCATCGACGAGCCAACCGCCAAGCAGTATCGTGGCGAGGTGCGTTTCTGCCGTGCCCTCTATTATTTCAATATGGTCCAGATGTGGGGCCCCATTCCCTACAACGAAGAGCGCATCACCTCGACCAAGACCACTCCTGTGCGTGTGCCGGAGTCGGAGGTTGTGAAGAACATCCTTTCGGATCTCGACCTGGCCATTGCCAATCTTCCTACAAGCAACTCCAAGAAGCTGGTGGGAACCCACTGGCTGCCCACCAAGTACGCTGCTGAGGCTCTCAAGGCTCGCGTTGCCTTGTTCGCCGCCTCCTGGCTTGGAGAAACCAGCTACTACAGCGTAGCCAAGGGCCTTGCCGAAGATGTCATCGCCAACTCGGGAACCTCCTTCTATCCCCGCTACAACGACACCTGGTCGATGGACAACAACGAAGTGGGTGATAACAAGGAGGCCATCTGGGGCGTCTATTACGACTATTCGGAGGGCACCATGAACTGCATCCCCTATCGCTACAAGACCGATGCATCGGGTAACTTCCTCTCCTACAATTCGCTCATCACCCGTACGGGCTACACGCGCAACGGTTCGGCTCATCACCTGATGTTCGTCCCCACCTGGAACAATGGCAACACCGCCGACTTGGGCAATGGTAACAAGGACAACTGCCTCTTCAACCGTCCCACCAACGCCAGCTCTTCGTACATCGCCAGCAAGAAGACGGGCGAAAACATCTTCATCGCTCCTTATTATTCGCCCTACAGCCGTGGCTTCACACGCTACCTGCCTTCGCTCTACCTCTGGGAGACCCTGGCGAAGGGACGCAACACCGACCAGCGCTTCGACGGTACTCTCGTCACCCACTACAACATCGTGGCTGGCCTTGAGGAGAACAAGCACGACATGTATCCCAAGATGGGAGAGTTCATCTATAACACCGAGAACACTCCTGCTGTAGCCCTGGCACGCGACGGCAACTACTTCAATGCCGGCGACACCGCCATCTACTACAGCGAGCTCGACGGCGACTCGGAGGCCGGCAAGGCAGCTCAGGCCTGGGCCAAGGACCGCTACCGCATCCAGTTTGCCTACGGCGGCGATATCCCCGTCTATACTTCGGGTGACTATGCTACCGCACTTCCTACGGCTGTGGCTGTTCCGACATCGTCGGTCTATGGCGATGACCGCTACAACAACAAGAAGATTGGCGGCACCAACTCGTATCCCGGCATCAAGAAGTTCCTCGATTCGCCCTACGACGAGACCTACCTCTGCCTCGACCTCTCCTATCGCGATGGTGTCGTATTCCGTTTGGCTGAGATGTATCTGATCAAGGCCGAATGTGAAGTGGCTGAGGGCAATTCTGCTGCAGCCTTGACGACGCTCAACACCCTGCGTGCTGCCCGTGCCATCGAAGGTCAGGACAACTCGCTCGGCGCCGTGTTCGGCACCTCGACCGTTGATATCGACGTCATTCTGCAGGAGCGCGCCATTGAGCTTTGCGGCGAATACACCCGCTGGTTCGACCTGAAGCGCACCCACAAGCTCATCGACTACGTGAAGGCACGCAATGCACAGGCTTCGGGCAACATCGCCCTGCAGCATTACTATCGTCCTATCCCGCTCAACCAGATGGACGCCTGCACCAACGTCGTGCCTTGTCCTGCCACCCAGAATTCCGATGGCGTGCTCAGCTACAGCAGCACAGCCGATGGCTTCTGGCAGAATCCTGGCTATTAATGATCAATATCCAATCTATCAGTTATTGCTCGGAATTATTCCGGGCAATAACTGTCTATGGGGGGTATGTTTTTTGAGCAGATTTGTTTAAGGAGTATGTTTTTCGTTCATTCTTCTTCTTCCTTCTTCACTTTTCTTGTTTAAAATTTGGACAATCGTGAAAATTATTCTATCTTTGCAGCTGTCAAACCCTTCTTATACCCTTTTACTTATGAAGTATTTCACAATGTTTGCAGGTCTCGCTATTGCAGTATCCGCGCTGCTGTTTTCGGCTTGCTCCAACTCTACACAGACACAGGTGGCCACGAAGGCCGCAGAAGAGATCAACGACACCAACACCCCGCTGCACCTCCTCCAGCCCGACTACGACACACCCTACGGCATTCCGCAGACTGCCGAAGTCAAGGCGGTGATGGACCGTGTGCTCGCCTATATCAGTGAAGGTATGCCGGCCCAGTATGACGATTCGTTGCGCCTCGTGCGCGGTCGCTTCCGTCTCACCAGCTATGAATGTGGCGTAGCCTATTCGGCAGCTCTTGCCGCCTATAAGGCCACGGGCGACGAAGCCTACTTGGGCTTTGTCACCGATCGAGCCAACGTGCTTGCTGAACTGGCTCCCAAGGTTGCCGACAAGCTGGCTGCCGACCCGACGTTCGACTCCGAGATGCGCCGCGTGCTGCGTCCTGCGGCCCTCGACGATTGTGGCGCGATGGCAGCCTCGTTCATTCGTCTGCAGATGCAGGGACAGAAGTCCGAGGCTTACGATCCGCTCATTGCGAGATATATGGACTTCATCGTCAACAAGGAGTATCGTCTCCCCGATGGCACCTATGCCCGCAACCGTCCGCACCACAACACCGTGTGGCTTGACGACATGTACATGGCCATCCCCGCTCTCGCCTGGTATGGTAGTTATACGGGCGATGCACGTTATACCAACGAAGCCGTGCGCCAGCTCCATCTCTTCAAGGACAAGATGTGGGTGCCTGAAGTGCAGCTCTTCCGTCATGGATGGGTCGAAAGTATGAACCCGCATCCCAACTTCCATTGGGGACGTTGCAATGGTTGGGCCATCCTCACCATGTGCGAAGTGCTTGATAACCTGCCAGCTAATCACAAGGAGCGGCCTTTCGTGCTCGACCTCCTGCGTCAGCATATCGAAGGCCTTTGCCGCCTGCAGCATCAGACGGGCCTCTGGCATCAGTTGCTCGACCGCAACGACACGTATCTCGAGTCGAGCTGCACCGCCATCTTCGCCTATTGCATCGCCCATGCCATCAACGAAGGGTGGGTCGATCCGCTTGCCTACGGCGCACAGGTGTTCCTGGCCTGGAATGCCGTGACAACGTGCGTCAACGAGCAGGGGCAGGTCGAGAAGTGCTGCGTAGGCACGGGCATGGGCTTCGATTCCGCCTTCTATGCCTATCGCCCCGTCCATGTGATGGCATTCCACGGCTATGGTCCGACCCTTTGGGCAGGCGCCGAGGTGATCCGGATGCTCCAGACCACCTGGCCCAAGCTGAACGACTCAGCCGTGCATTTCTATCCGAAGGAACAGAAGACCAGCCAGCCCATCTTCAGCGAGGATGTGGGCGAGGGCGAAATCTTCGGATAACCAAATGCCATAAACTCGATAAAAGCTGCAGTGGATTTTTGTCCATTGCAGCTTTTACATCAAAAAGCCTCAAAGACGATGGGGGTAATTCCGAAAAAACACGAAAAAGACGAAAAAGCCCGAAAACATTTTTCGTAAATTTCGATTTTTTCGTAGTTTTCGGAATTCCCTGAAAAGCGATGGGGTAATTCAAAAAAGACGAAAAGGACGAAAAAGGAGAAAGTTTATATGTTCCTTAATTGGTGAATTTCATTCATTATTATATTTTATTATCCTTATTTAGTGGTTTGAATTGCTTTTTTTGTCCAAAAATTTGGAAACCTCGAAAATACCTTGTATCTTTGCACCGTACATCCATACGCACACTTTACATACACTAATACAATTTACTAACAAATCCATTGTAACATGAGAAGCAGTACATGCAAGACATGGCTGGGTCGATTGGCAGGACTGCTGATGGCATTTGTCGTCAGCGGTGCGCTTGCTTTTGCCCAGACCAGGACAGTGACCGGTACCGTGGTCGATAACTACGGCGAACCGGTTCTCGGAGCAAATGTCATCGTGGCAGGCACCACCAATGGTGCAGTGACCGACTTTGATGGTAATTTCTCGATTACCGACGTGCCGGCTGATGCCACGCTGAAAGTCTCGTTCATCGGCTACATCAGCCAGGAAGTGGCCGTGGCCGGTCAAACCAAGATCAAGGTCGTCCTTATGGAGGACAGCCAGCAGCTCGAAGACGTCGTAGTCGTTGGTTACGGCGTAGTGAAGAAGAGCGACCTCACCGGCGCCATCGGTTCGGTGAAGGCCGAGAACATCCAGGCCAAGGGTACCACCTCGGTGATGCAGTCGCTGCAGGGCCAGATTCCTGGTGTCAACATCTCGCAGTCGTCGAGCCGCGCAGGTGACGGCATGAGCATCCAGATTCGTGGTAAATCCACCCTCGGCGATGCCTCGACGCCACTTTATGTCATCGACGGTATCGTTTGCGACAACATGGATTTCCTCAACCCTGCCGATATTGAGAAAGTCGATATCTTGAAGGACGCCTCCTCGACCGCTATCTACGGTTCGCGTGCCACCAACGGTGTTGTGATGATTACCACCAAGAAGGGTGCTGTGGCAGGATCGAAGGCCACCATCTCCTACGATGGCTACTATGGCTGGAAGACTGTCGCCAACATGCCCGACTTCATGAATGGCGAAGAGTTTATGCGCTATCGTTTCAGCCGTTACCTTTCTGCCAAGCAGGCTGCCGACGGCACCCAGACCTGGGATATGTCGCTCGGTAACTACAAGAATGTCTGGGGTGCAGGTTCGGAGGTCATCCAGCGTATGTACAAGAACAACGACTACACCGACTGGGCTAACGATGAGGCTACCCGCAACGGACAGCAGCAGAACCACTTCGTCTCGATCACCGGCAATGCCAAGGACATCAGCTATCGCATCGGCCTCGGTTATCAGACCGAAGAGGGCGTGCTCTACGATAGCTATGAGCGTTGGAACCTCAAGGGCTCGGTCGATCATAAGGTCAACGACAACTGGTCGGCAGGTATCTCGTTCAACCTGGCCACTTCGCTCAAGGCCAGCGGTTCAAGGAATGCCGTCAACAATGCGTTCCTCATGGCTCCCATCATGATGGCTCGCTATAAGGAGGATGCTGCCGACGGAAGCTACAAGGCCGGTGATCCCATCTACCAGCCAGGCAAGGACGCTGTGATGTATCCCGATGGCGGTGGCCCAACCTCGACCATCAACCCAATTACCGACCGTGAGAATTCGACCGACAACACCCGCAGCTACAATGCCCTCGGTAATATCTATCTGCAGTATTCGCCTATCAAGGAGGTCATCCTGAAGACCACCTTCTCGCCCTCTTATCAGAAGACCGACAATGGTATCTTCTATGGAGCCAAGACGCAGGTGCGTGGTGGTAACGGCAACCAGTCGGAGCAGACTAACCGCGAGAACTTCTCCTATACCTGGGATACTCAGGCCAATTTCGTCAAGACCTTTGGACGCGACGAGGAGCACAGTGTCAACGTGCTGGGCCTCTTCTCGGTCTATGACGACCGGGTGAACAGCAACTACGACAAAACCACCAATATGCCATTCGACGTATATTGGTACAACTGGGGTTCGGGCACCGTTGAGAACGTGTGGTCGGACTATACCCGCATCCAGATGCTTTCGTGGGTAGCCCGTATCAACTACAGCTATCGCAACCGCTACCTGCTCACCGTCAGCTCCCGTTGGGATGGTTCGAGCAAGTTTGCCAAGGACAACCGCTGGGGTATGTTCCCATCGGCAGCCCTTGCCTGGCGTATCAACGATGAGGCATTCATGGAGGGCACGCAGGACTGGCTCTCTAACCTCAAGTTCCGTGTAAGCTATGGCGTGACCGGTAACAATGCCGGCGTGGGTGCCTATCAGACCTTGTCGATGGCCGACACCAAGTACTACTACAACTTCGGTGGCGCCGTGGCCAATGGTTATGGTTATGCCCTCTCGAACGGCGACTTGACTTGGGAGAAAACCAAGGAGTTCAACATCGGTCTCGACTTCGGCTTCATCAACAACCGCATCAACGGTAGCATCGACTTCTACAACCGTAACTCCGAA
>JAEEUA010000195.1 GCA_016286775.1 Bacteroidales bacterium | reverse complement strand
CAAACTGCGTGTAGAGCATGTCGGCGCCGAAGATGAAGACCGAAGGCCAGGTGATGTCGTCATTATAGTAGTTCCAGAAAGCAGGAGCCACGCCGGGCAGGGTGCCGTCGGGGCGCTGCGAGTCTTCGAGGTCCTGCATCCATTTCAGATAGAGCGCATGGTTGTCCATCAGGTAGCTTTCACCCCAACAGCCCATCGAATGGTCGCCCACCCAGGGCTGTCGCTCGTCGCGCTGCGGACAATCGACGGGCATGCCCTTGTAGTTCGAACGAACGCCCCAGAATGCATTCTGCACCACGCGGTTGAGCACGGGATTGGTGGTCTCGAAGGTGTAGAGTGTCTCCATCGGGTCGCCCACCACTTCGCCGATGAAGGGTGAAGTGGGGTTTGAGGAGTTTGAGGGGTTCGAGAGGTTTGAGGGGTTTGAGGGGTTTGAGGAGTTCGAAGGGTTTGAGAGGTTAAGAAGAGATAAGAGGGGGGAATGGTTGCCGTTTCTTGGTTTGATGCGCTTCTTAACCGGGTATTCGGGATTGGCGTTGGGCAGAATCACCACTTCGGCGAAGCGGAAACCATGATAGGTGAAGCGGGGAGCCCAGGTCTCGTCCTCGTTTTCCTTGCCGCTGGCGATGTAATAGTCGGTGACCTCGGCATTGCGCAGGTTCTCGACGTAGAGGCGCGACGTGTCGGTGAGGCAATAGCCTGGGCCGTTACTGTTCCAAGATTCCTGTTCGGTCCATGGTGCACCGATGGGAGCTTCGAGTTTCTCGGCAAAGCGCAAGCGCAGGGTGTCGCCCTTATTGAGGCCCATTTGCCCAATGGGTACGCGCATCCAGCCGGCAAAGTTCTGCCCGAAGTCGAACAGGATGCGTCCGTCTTCGGTGAGACGTATGTCACGGGGGTAGAGCACTTCCTGCACCACCATCGGGGGCGTGGTGTTGCCGCGCATCTTTCCGATGGGCAGGGCGCTGCGTTCGGGCTGTCGCCATTGGCTATCGTCGAAGCCGGCCAGGGTCCAGTTGCTAAACGCCTTGCCCGCATCGTAAATCTCTCCGTCATATTCGTTCGACGAGCGGATGGGGCCATCGGCTGTCATGCGCCAGTTCTTCTCGTTGGTGGCGATGACATCACGCGAGCCGTCGGTGTATTCGATGATGAGGTTGGCACGCAGCGTGGGATAGCCGAAGGTCGGTATCTTGTAGAGCTTCTTCTTCTGCTGCATGGTGTAATAACGACCGTTGGAGACGGTGACGGCCAGGCAGTTGGAGGGGTTTGAGGGGTTTGAAGGGTTTGAGAGGTTTGAGGGGTTTGAAGGGTTTGAGGGGAGCAAATAGGGTGTTACATCGAAGCTGTTGTAGATGATGGAGCGACGATAATCGGTGGGAGCGGGCATAAGCACCTGCTGCCCTACATTACTGTCCGAATTGGGAGCATCGCCCACACGATGACCATTGACAAAGGCTTCGTAGAGGCCGAGGCCGGCGATGTGGAGCGTGGCGTGACGTACTTGCTTGTCCTTCATCTCGAAGGTGGTGCGGTAGTAACGGGCCGAGAGGCGCGAATGCACGTCCTCCACGTCCCACGGCATGGCGTAGTCGAGGCCAATCCAGTTGCCGCGCCAGTTGTCGTCGGTCAGCATGCCTGCGCCCCACGACGAGCCATCGGACCAGTCGCTCTGCTCCGTGACGGTCTTCTTTCCCTTTGTCCGCTCGCAGGTTACCTGCACTTTCCAATAGGCGCGCTGGTTGTTCTGGAGCGGCGTGCCCAGATAATCGACCCACAGGCTCTGCGGACTCTCGACGGTGGCATCCCAAAGGTCGCCTTGACCTTGGGCGAGCAGTTCGGGCGAGGAAGCCACGAGGATGTGATAGCTCGTCTGCACGACATCCTGTTCGCCTGCATCGGCCACAATCTGCCAGCCGAGGCGCGGCGTCGTGACGTCGAGTCCAAGAGGCTGGTCCTTGCGTCCTTCCACGCTGAGGTTGGTGACATGGATGGCTGCCTGAGCTTCGAGCGCCAAAGCGGCTATGAGGAGGAGGGAAAGGGAATGTTTCATGATGGTCGGATTAAGAGATAGTCCTGCTTGATAGAAATACCATTTTGCGGGGCAAATATACGAAGAAAAGTTGAGATTACAAAGCGTTTATTATGAATTATTAGTATTTTTATCACGAATTTTCGAATTTGAGAATTTTATTCGGGTAATGATGCAAGGTTTTCCGACGTTTTGCGTTTATTGGACAGAAACGTAAAACATCAACGATTATGAAGAATTTAATTTATAGTATGGCAGCGATGGCTGCATGCAGCATGCTGCTGCTTTCGTGTTCGTTGTCGGACGATGAGATTCCGGGCACAAAGAGAATCGTCAACATGGTGTCGGAAGTGAAACCCATTCAATTGACCGAGGAACAGCGCGTGTTTGCCAACGACAACAACGGCTTCACCTTGAATTTCCTGAAGACGGTGAACGAGACCGACCGCTCGGGTCGAAGTTTCATCTATTCACCGCTCAGCATCACCTACGTGCTTGGCATGGTGAACGATGCTGCGACTGGAAATACCGAGAAGGAACTCGAAGAGACCCTTGGCTTCCACGAGGGCGGCATCCAGGCCGTGAACGACTACTGCAAGAACCTGATCGACAATCTCCCGAAGGCCGATACGGACGTGGAACTGGACATCGCCAATGCCATCTTTGTCAACAAGGACTATACGTTGAAGCCTCAGTTTGAGCAGGACATGCAGTATTACTACGATGCAAAGGCCGAAGCCCTCGACTTTTCATCTTCGAAGACCCTCGAACATATCAACGGTTGGTGCAAAGAAAAGACGAAAGGGATGATTCCAGCGATTCTGGACGAAGTGAAACCTGATATGGTGTCGTATCTGCTTAATGCCATCTATTTCAAGGCCGACTGGACCAAGAAGTTCGACCCAAAGAACACGAAGAACGAGAAGTTCGCGACCGGCAATGGCAGCACCGAAATGCCCATGATGAGCCAGGATGTCTATATCAGCTATGTCAAGAACGAGACCTACTCGGCAGTTAAGATTCCTTATGGAAACAGTCTTTGGAACATGATGGTGATGCTGCCCGAGGAAGGAAAGACCACCGATGACATCATCAATCACTTGGTAGAGAAAGGTTTCTCGGACGTTGAGGATTATGAAAGCTTGCACAATTCTAATCGGGTCGATGGCGTCTTTCGGACTTACGAAGTGGATTTGAAATTGCCGCGTTTTGAAACAAAATCCGACACCCATGAACTGGATGGAGGCCTTATCTCATTGTTGCAGCAGATGGGCATCCGTCAGGCTTTCGATAATCAATTTGCAGAAATCCCGAATATGTGCGACAAGCCTGTCTATATCGAGATGATGCGCCAAAAAGCTAAAATCAAGGTGAATGAGGAAGGCTCCGAGGCTACGGTGGTTACGGTAGCAGGAATGGGGGAAATGACAAGTGCCGGCCCAATACAAAAGGAGGAGATTCTCAAGGCAACGTTCCATGCCAATCGTCCGTTCGTCTATGTGATTCGAGAAATGTCGTCCGGCGTCATTCTTTTTGTCGGTAAATTTACGGGGCAGTCTTGAGGCATGTTCTCCTGCCTTTTCTCACGGAAATACAATCTATAATCGAAATAGAGCGCCTGAAAAACCAGACGCTCTATCTTTTTTGTATTTGGCACAATTTCTCAACATTTTGTGCTAACTTCTGCGAACGTAGCACAATTTGTAAACTTTTTGCGCTATCTTCGACAAACGTAGCACAATTTCTCAACATTTTGTGCTAACTTCGGCAAACGTAGCACAATTTCTCAACATTTTGTGCTATCTTCGACAAACGTAGCACAATTTGTAAACTTTTTGTGCTATCTTCGACAAACGTAGCACAATTTGTAAACTTTTTGTGCTATCTTCGACAAACGTAGCACAATTTCTCAACTTTTTGTGCTAACTTCTGCAAACGTAGCACAATTTGTGAACTTTTTGTGCTAACTTCTGCAAACGTAGCACAATTTCTGAACTTTTTGTGCTAACTCACAAAAAGCCTACAAATTGCCAACGAGCTTGCCCAAAGTAGGACGATTTGCGACTCGTTTGCCATCGACGAGGAGCGTCAAGCCCCGACCTTGGCCGTAATGCAGGCCGGTTTCGTCCCAAAGGATGGTGAGGACGTGTTCGTGATAGACGATGCCATCGAGACAGAAGTAGCTCCATTGGCCTGCGGGAATGAGCGGGTTGATGGAGATTTTGTTATCGAGCGAGGGACGTAGGCCGACGAGCCCCGAGATGATAAGGTCGTTGTAGGTGGAATGGTTGTAGTAGCGCGAACGCTCGGCATCGCCCCAGAGCCAGGCTCCTGTCTTTTCGTCGAGATATTCGCCCACATAGGGACGACCGCGATGATGCATCGACTCGGAGTAGAGCTTGAGGTGCTGATAGAACAGCGAGTCGGGAAGGAGGGCTGCCGTCTGCGGATAGTCGTTCATCACGTTGGCCAGGGCGGTGAGCGTCTGACTGGTGGCGAAGGGCCAGATAGCGCCGTCCCATTCGCAGGTGGGACGTCCCGTCCAGGCATGGCGGAAGAGAGGATGACGACGTTCGGCGGTAGTCATGCCGTAGGGAGCGAGGAAGCCTTCGGGATCGGTGAGCTGGAGCCAGGCGGGAGCATACTTTGTGGCATCGTCGTCGGCCATTTCGGTGTACCAAGGTAAGTAGCCGACCAGTTCGCGCACCTGGCAAAGCGAGTCGAACTTGTCGCGGGCGCAGAAGAACTGGAGGTCGGGATCCCAGAGTTTTTCGATGGCGAGCTGCTTCAGAAGGGCGGCGCGTTCGGCATAGTTCGGATGGGAGCCATCGATGGCTCCCTCATTAAACACAGTGGAAAGGGCGGCGAAGTTGCCATACATGTAGCTATTGATGGTGGGGCGGCGGTTCTGGTGGAACATGCGCTTGTTTGCGCTGTAGCGGCCGCCGCTGATGCTTTCCTCCATGCCGTCCTGCACGTCACCTTGCCAGTAGAGGCTGTCGCCTGGTGCAAAGGGTTTCGTGATGCCCTGTTCGTCCTTGCCCAACTTGGCGTCCTTGGCGACGTTGCACCACAGGTGGTTTTCGTCCCACCATTGCATGTCAGCGAAAAGGTCATCCTTGAGGTCGCGCATCCATTCGGTATTGCCGATGACCTTGGCATCTTGCAGGAGGGCGAAGGGGACGAGGCTGGAGAACTTGTGGAACTTGTCCATGGGTTTGCCGTCGTTTCCGCGCAGCCAGTTGTATGCCTCGTCGATGGCATAGCTGTGGTTGTGGAGCCAGCGCGACTCCATGATGTGGTGGCTTACGGCACAGGCGATGAGGTTGTGCTTGTCGGAGTAGCTGCGCTTCACGAGGAACTCAGTTTGAGCAAAGCCCAGGTCGGTGCGGATGATGTGCTTGCGCAAGGTCCACCAGCGGAAGTAATACATCTCTTCCATCTCGCTGTCGGGACATTCGAATAGGGGAATCTCGCGCTCCATCCAGGCTGCCGCCTCGCTATTGGGGATGAGCTGGGCGATGTTCTCGTCCTCCATCGTGTTGAAATAATCGACGTAGTGCTTGAAGTCATTCCATTTGAGCAGGGCGGGCAGCACTTGCGGACCCGAGATGATGTGCTGGCCAATGTGAGGGGCAATGGCAGCCTGTACGTCGCAATCGACTGTAGTGACGTTGGTCAAAGCGAAGTTGGCCTTCGGATCCAAAGCTTCAGCATCGGGGAGGTCTTCGTATTCCGTGCGATCGGCCTTCGTGTCGGGAGTGAGGTCGGTGCGGCGTGGACCTGTGCGGAACGTCAGACGCTCGATTTGAGAGATGGGCGCATAGAGGATAGCGCGCTTATTGAATGACTTTCGTTCCTTCCAGTTCAGTGCCTTGCCTTGGGCATCGGTGATTGCCGTGATGTATGCCTCAATCATACGAGTGCCGAGATTGACATCGGCCGTGACTTGATAGGTGACATTTGGATTGTAGTCCTTGAGGAGCGTGGTGTAACGAGCTCCCGTCTTGATGGTTACGAGTCCGTCGGATTGCCAGCAGATGCGGGAACAGGGATTGCCCTCGGCGTCGCAGAATTCGATCTGCAGTTCGCCGTGGTCGTCCTGCGAAGGCGTGATGTCGAAGGTGGCACGTAGATGACGTACTGCCGGGAAGAGACGGTCGGCCTTGGCGTAGTCGAAGGGGTCGGCATCCGACAGCACCAGTTCGGCCTGGGGCTTGTTGTCCTTCGAAAGTCCCTCCTTCAGCGAGATAGGTGCGAGGACGGGGCTGTAAAGGTTCCATTCGGTGAGGTCTGCGAGCGTCTTGGCATTGGCAATCTCGTCCTTGTGGCTGTGGCTCGTGGCACGTGTTCGAACGGGAACGGGGATGTGGGCCACCCACATATCCTCCTTATTGACGCTGTAGGTCACCCAGAGGTCGGAGTCGCAGGGCACTCCATTGCCGGCAAGTGGATGGCTCAGCCAAGTCTTGCCGTCATTGGCACGATGACCTGCAAAAGCGGGTAGGATGCCGCGCACGTACTGCGG
>JAEEUA010000194.1 GCA_016286775.1 Bacteroidales bacterium | reverse complement strand
CGTCGTTACACCAACTACCTGCTCATGTTGGCCGAGGCCGACATTATCCTGGGCGACAACGCCGAGGCGCTCAGCCTGCTCAACCAGCTGCGCGACCGTGCCTTTGGCGACACCAACCATCGTCTGCAGAGCGTTGACCTCCGCACCTTGGTTGCCGAAGTGGGCCGCGAGACCCTCGGCGAAGGCGATATCCGCTGGACCGAAATCCGTACGGGCCTCTTCACTCAGTATGCCAAGGCTATGCGCACCGAGCTGAAGTCGGTCATCGCAGGACTGGAAGCCAATGGTTACTATACCTTCCCCAATGGACGCACTATCTCGAACTACATCTGGGTGAAGTACGTCAACGTGCCTGGTTGTCTGGTCTATGACCGCGACGACAGTGATCCCGCTCTCACACCTGGTTGGCGTGGCATCTACGACTATAGCACCATCGAACTTGTTGCATCGAAGGTGAAGGGCACCGACCACAACCTTGCTATCCAGGGCCTGTTCCGATACATCGATCCCGCCGGAGCCGAGGCAGCAGCCCTTGAGGCCGATGGTTACACCAAGACCGTTTGGGGCATCGACATTGTTAACCAGAAGGATCAGCTTTGGGACTACAACATGCTTTCGGGCATCGAGCGCACCGATGTGCCTCTCTACTTCCACTCCATTCCCAAGGAGTCACTCCTCCAGTCGGGCAAGAGCGAGTCTTCGGCCAGTCCCAATGGATACAACGTTTGGAATGGTTACGATATTCCTAACGAATAATTTTGCTCAGCACTCTTCAATATGAATAAGGGATGCGCCAACCGAAGTCCCGGTTGGCGCATTTTTTTGCTTTTTCGTCAGTCTTTTAGATGAATTTTGGGAAAGTCAAGTAGGCATTATGAAGAAGACAACCCTTTTTCTTGTGATGGCCTTTGGTTTGATAATGTGTCGGGCAACAGCACAAATTGAGCCGTCATCGTTCAAGAATCCCGAGGCTCAGAACCATGTCATTGCCTGGTGGCATTGGCTCAACGGTAACATCACTCGCCAAGGCATCACGCGGGACCTGGAGGCCATGAAGGCCGTGGGCATCACGCAAGCCACGGTGCTGAACGTCTGGCGAGACATGCCCGATGCTGACGTACCGAACAAGGTGCGCTTCGGCACTCCGGAGTGGTGGGATATGCTGCGCTACGCCATGCAGGAAGCCGACCGGCTGGGCATGACCATGGGTGCAGCCAACTGTGACGGTTGGAGCGAGAGCGGCGGCCCTTGGATTACGCCCGAACTATCAATGAAACATTATACATACAGCAAGACGAAGGTTTCGTGTGGCTCTGATGTTCGAAAAAGGAAAGGTCGGGAGATGGAGGTGCCGTTGTCGCTTCCTCCCTCCAAGATGGATTATTATCGTGATGTCTGCGTATTGGCTTATCCGGACAAGGACGTCATCGATCCTGAGCAAGTAGTTGATGTGACACGATTTGTCGATGTCAATGGCGTGTTGCGATGGACGTTTGGTCGAGGTGAATGGACGGTGCTTCGTTTCGGCTATACGACCACCGGCAAGACCAATAACCCAGCCACCTGGGAGGGGCGAGGCTTGGAATGTGACAAGATGGACACAACGGCTTTGAATGTGCATTTCGCGAATTATCCACAAAAAGTCCTTCAGCTGGCAAAGGAGGTTAATCCGCGTGTCTTCGGATACTTTCTCGTCGATAGTTGGGAGGCTGGGCCCCAGACGTGGACACAACGGTTCCCCGATGAATTTCTGCGACGTCGGGGATACGACATTCGTTCCTGGCTGCCTGCACTCTGTGGAGAGACTCTCATCGACAGCCGTCATACCGAAGCGTTCCTCTTCGACTTCCGACGGACCATCGGCGACCTGGTTGAAGAATGTTACTTCAAGCACATGGCCGACCTTTGTCATCGCAATGGCGTGCAGATGTATTCCGAGGGAATCTATGGGGAGACGAAGAATCCGCCCGTGGACGTGTTGAAGACCTATAAGTATTGCGATGTGCCGATGACGGAATTTTGGGCACGAGTCACAGCGAATGATTATCCGTACACCTATAATCCATGGCCCTCGAAAACCTTCATCTATCCGGTCCATAGTTCGCTGCTTTACGATAAGCCAATCATCGGATCGGAGGCTTATACGGGATATGCTCTGTTCAGCGATTCGCCTATCGATCTGAAGACCTATGGTGACGTGGCTTTCTGCGAAGGTGTCAACAGCATGATGCTCCACAGCTATGTTCACCAGCCCACCGAGCAGCGTCCTGGCATGACACTTGGTGTCTATGGACAGTCGTTCAATCGTAACAATACCTGGTTTGGCGAAGCCGGATCGTGGTTCGATTTCCAGTCCCGCGTCCAATATTTGCTTCGTCAGGGCGTCAGGCGGTCGGATGTGCTGGTCTTTACGGGCGATCGTCTGCCATGTCCGCAAAGGACTCCCGAAGAGGCGGACTCAATTATGCAGGGCGTCAAGTTCAACTATATCAATCCCGATGTGCTGTTGAGTCCTCGCCTTTCTGCCCACGACGGTCGGCTTTGGCTCGACGAGCGCCATCCTTTCCAGTGCCTTGTCTTGAGGGATACGCTGATGGAACTGGCGACCCTTCGGAAGATTGCAAGCCTCGTCGAGGATGGTGCCCGCGTTTATGGACCCAAGCCCGTCGGTACTTTGTCGCTGACCGATCTTGACGCCAACGACCAGGAGCTGAGGGCCCTTGCCGACAAGGTGTGGGGCCAGCCTTCGGTTTGTGCCGATGTGATGGACCTGCATCGGCAGGTGAAACCCGATTTGGTTTTGCCGAACGTTGCCCCCGAAGATATCGCCTATATCCATCGACAAACCGACGATGAGGATATCTATTATCTGGCGAACAAGAGTTATACTGAAAGCCTTGAGCTGGAGCCAGCGTTCCGTGTAACTGGAGAAGAGGTCTCTCTCTGGAACCCAATTGACGGGCAGGTTTATACGGCTGTTTCCCGTTTGCAGGGAGATTATAGCGTGGTGCCTTTGACCCTGAAGCCCCAGCAATCGCTCTTCGTCGTCTTCAGCAAAAGACATTTTGGTGCAAAACCGATGGACAACAGTCCGACACGTGAGCTTGTACTATCGGAGTCGATGGGTACGATGCACTTTGTCGATGATAGCACAATAACCGACAGGACAATCGGGCGTTTCCGTTCGTTGACGGAATTTGAAGAGAATGCCCTGCGCTATTATTCGGGGCGTGTAACCTACACGATTCCCGTCGATCTGACAGACGTTGTGAAGGTGGCTTCCCGAAAGATCTTGCTCGAAATCCCGGCTTTCGGCAGTACGGCTCGAGTTGCGGTCAATGGGCACGAGGCCGGCACCATCTGGATGCCCGGGATGGGGCTTGACATCACCGAATGGGTGCATCGCGGAACAAATACGTTCGAGATTACGGTCACCAATCCTTGGCGCAATCGCATGATTGGCGACAAGGTTCGGCAGGGAGGATTCACCTGGACCTCTTCACCCACCACTATCAAGAACGATCCCTTGCCCGTGATTCGGTCCGATGCACGACTCCTGCCCTCCGGACTCAGCCAGCCTATTCGAATACTTTATTGAAACAAAAGCGAATTATACCCTTTTTTATACCCATGTTTATGAATAATCGACTATGTTTTTTGTTGGTCAGCCTGTGTTTTAGCTGGACCTATCTCTCTGCCTCCGTGCAATGGACAGCGGAAGGAAACGACGTGGTGTTTCATTCCGAAGCAGGCGATATGCGCGTGCAGGTCTGTACGTCGGATATGCTGCGCATCACTAAGAGCACCAACTCGTCGTTCAGTCCCAACGAACAGTGGATGGTAGTGAAGTATGATTTCGAGGCAGTACCCTACGAAGTGCAGCCTTTCGCTCAGGGAGCTGCACTTTTGACCGACGCTCTGACTCTGCAGGTCTGCGACAGCCCCTGGCGCATCAAGGTGATTGACCGCGTTACGGGAGAGGTGCTTTATGAGGAGACCGACTGCCGGCTTTCGAGCGAAGGCAATGGCCCCATGACCACATGCGTGATGCGACCCGACGAACATTTCTTTGGCCTTGGCGAACGCATGGACCACCTGGATCTGCGTGGGCAGCGCATCCATCTGAACGTCGAACTCGGTCGCGGACCTCGTCCTGCCGTGGGCGGCAAGGACATCCTGCGTGCCAACTACTGCCCCGTGCCTTGGGTGATGAGCAACAAGGGTTACGGCATCTTCTTCCATACTGTCTGGCCTTCGGACTGGGACATGGGATGGACTTCGAACCGAATCTATTCGTGGCAGGCGGATGGGGGAGAACTGGACTATTACTTCGTCAAGGGTCCCGAGATACAGACGATGATCCACCGCTACCAGATGCTGACCGGCAACTGCCCGATGATGCCGCGCTCGGCCTTCGGCCTGCACCTGGGCAGCTACAGCGGAGGCACGTGGAACCACGAGCAGGATGCCAACCAGCATTACAACGTCGCCCTCGTACAGCGTATGCGTCGGGAGGGCATCCCCGTCGATATCCTTTGGCTCGACTCGACCTGGCGCATCTTCAACAGCCGTTTCCGCAACGGCGGCTGCAACTACAACTGGCAGCTGGCTTTCCCCGATCCGAAGGGAATGATTGACAGCATCTATGCCGAGCACATCGACCTCTTCGGCCTCCATGTGCGCAGCATTGCCGACGACGGACCCAGTTCGACGCTTTATCAGGACGCCTTGGCGGCAGGAGCCCTCTTCCCCGGGATGGAACAGCAGGGCATCTTCAACTTCTTCGACGAGGAGAAGGCCGACTGGTGGTGGCAGCACGGGCCGATGCGCGTGGTGGAGGATGGCGTTAGGTTCTTCAAGACCGATGTAGGCAGCGCGTTCCGCTATCCGGGGCGCACGGACAGCGTGATCTACGAAGGCTTTACGGGCGCCGAGCTCCACAACCTTTTCCCCCTCGCCTATGGCGCGGCTCCCTATAAGCGATTCATCGGGCAGAACCGTATGCGCGGTTTTACTCATACGCGCGAAGGCTATGCCGGTATCCAGCGTTATCCCTTTATCTGGGCGGGCGACTGGGGCACCGAATGGCAATGGTTCGAACCTGTGATCCGTGGTGGTCTGACGATGGCCCTGTCGGGCGTAGGCTATTGGTCGCATTGCATGGGCGGTTTTGAACAATATTCCCCCTACGACACCGACCTCTATCTGCGCTGGTGCCAGTTCGGCATGTTTAGTCCCGTGGCGATGCTCTTCGGTATGGATCATCCGCGCTATCACGAGCCTTGGACCTATGGCGAGGAGGCGCAGCGCATCTTCACCACCTACGACTCGCTGCGCTACACGCTGATACCTTATCTATATAGCAATGCATGGGAGATGATGCAGACTTCGCGTCCCCTGATGGCACCGATGCTCTACGATTGGCAGAACGACGAGGTGACCTATCGGATGTGCGACCAGTTCATGTTCGGACATTCGATGATGATCTGCCCCGTCACCAATAAAGGCGCCTTGTCGCGTCCCGTCTATTTCCCAGGCGGCAAGTGGGTGGACTTCTGGACCGGCGAGCGCATCGAGGACCGCCAATGGAAGTCATTCCTTACACCACAGTGGCTGATGCCCATCTTCATTCGCCAGGATGCCATCATCGTCAAGCAGCCCGAAGTGCAATGGATGGCACAATCCGAGGGACTGCCCATCACCGTCTGCTGCTATCCGGTGGGCACGTCGGACTATATCCTTTATGAGGACGACGGACGTTCGCTCGACTACGAGCAGGGAGCCTATGCCCAGAGCCGTATCGAGAGCCGGATGGGCACTTCGGATAGCAAGTGGACCCTTACCATCGGTAAGCCCGACTGCCCTGCTAAGGACAAGAAGGGACGCGCTCGCTTCACGCCTGCGATCCACGCTTATTGTGTCGAGGCTTATCTCGACGCAAAACCCGCCTCCGTCATGGTCAATGGTCGCACCTTGACCGATTGGAAGTGGGACGAAACCCTCCGCCTGCTTCGCTTCGATACTGGATTGGATAACACACAAGATATCACCATCACCGTAAACATCCCATGATCATGAAACGAGAGTTTTCGTCGAGAGCCAAGCTTGGCACCCATCAACAGGACCGAATGACGGTTGTTGCTTTGGTGTTGGCCCTCATCGGGTGCATTCTGGCAACTGACCTGAGGGTCCAGGCGTATAACGACCTTGTCACTTATCCTGGACGTCCGAACTATGGCGCCTTGAAGTTCAGCAGTCCGCAGTCGTGGTTCAACTACCTGATGCTTTGGCAACACCAGCGCGACGACCAGCGCAGCGAGGAGCTGCAGCATGCTTTCGCTTCGAAGGCTGACATGGAGGCGTACATTGCCTCGGTGCGTCGGAAGATGCAGCGGTTGGCGGGTAGTTTTCCCGAAAGGGGTGACTTGCACAGCCGCGTGGTCGGCACGGTGGAGGGCGATGGATTTGTGGTCGAAAAGATCGTTTTCGAAAGTCATCCGCATCACTATGTTACTGCCCACCTTTATCTGCCCGTCAGCAGCAAGACGAAGAAGTTCCCTGCCTGTGTCGAGATGTGCGGCCACGGAC
>JAEEUA010000193.1 GCA_016286775.1 Bacteroidales bacterium | reverse complement strand
TCATTCGCCAGGATGCCATCATCGTCAAGCAGCCCGAGGTGCAATGGATGGCACAATCCGAGGGACAGCCCATCACCGTCTGCTGCTATCCGGTGGATACGTCTGATTATACTATTTATGAGGATGACGGACGTTCGCTCGACTATGAGCAGGGAGTCTATACCCTGAGCCGTATCGAGAGCCGGATGGATGCTTCGGATAGCAAGTGGACCCTTACCATCAGTAAGCCGGACTGCCCTGTCCAGGACAAGAAGGGACGCGCTCGCTTCACGCCTGCGATCCACACTTACTGTGTCGAGGCTTATCTCGATGCAAAACCTGCCTCCGTCATGGTCAATGGTCGCACCTTGACCGATTGGAAGTGGGACGAAACCCTCCGCCTGCTTCGCTTCGATACTGGACTGGATAACACACAAGATATCACCGTCACCGTAAACATCCCATGATCATGAAACGAGAGTTTTCGTCGAGAGCCAAGCTTGGCTCCCATCAACAGGACCGAATGACGGCTGTTGCTTTGGTGTTGGCCCTCATCGGGTGCATCCTGGCAACTGACCTGAGGGCTCAGGCATATAACGACCTTGTCACTTATCCTGGCCGTCCGAACTATGGAGCCTTGAAGTTCAGCAGTCCACAGTCGTGGTTCAACTACCTGATGCTTTGGCAACACCAGCGCGACGACCAGCGCAGCGAGGAGCTGCAGCAGGCTTATGCTTCGAAGGCCGACATGGAGGCGTACATTGCTACTGTGCGACAGAAGATGCGGCGGCTGGCGGGCAGTTTTCCTGAAAGGGGTGACTTGCACAGCCGCGTGGTCGGCACGGAGGAGGGCGATGGCTTTGTGGTCGAAAAGATCGTTTTCGAAAGTCATCCGCATCACTATGTTACTGCCCACCTTTATCTGCCCGTCAGCAGCAAGACGAAGAAGTTCCCTGCCTGTGTCGAGATGTGCGGCCACGGACTGCAGGGTAAGGGCAATGGTTCGGGCACAGCCGTTCAGATGGCACGCAATGGCATCGCTGTGCTCGTGGTCGATCCCATTGGACAGGGCGAGATGCAGCAGCTCATCGACGGGACGGGTCGCAACCTGACGCGTGGCGTGACGACCGAGCACACGCTGCTGGCTCCCGCCTACAACCTGCTGGGCACAAGTCTGGAGGCACAGATCTTCTGGGACAACAGTCGCGCCGTGGATTACCTTTGCTCACGAAAGGACATCGATGCCCGACACATCGGGTGCTATGGTTTCTCGGGCGGAGGCACCGAGGCATCGTATCTGCTTGCCCTCGACGACCGCATCCAGGCAGCGAGCGTAGGACTTTTCTTCAGCGACCGTACCCGAACCTTGGAACTGCAGGGGCCCAGCGACGGTTGCCAGTGGATTCCAGGCGAAGGTGCCTTGGGCATCAACCATGCCGATATGGCTTTGTGCATGGCGCCGCGTCCTTTTCTGGTGCTCGACGGGCTTTTTGATTTCGTCGATCATTATGGTGCCCTCAAAGGCATGAAGGAAGTGCAACGGGCCTACGATGTGCTGGGTGCTTCGGAACGCGTGGAGCAATATTATGCCGCTGATGGCCATGCCTGTCCGCCCGATGCGATGGAGCATCTGGTAGGTTGGATGAAGCGCTGGTTGTGCGGCGACGCTACTTTGCCACATATCGACGAGGTGAGTTTCCGGGGCAAGGACATGCTTTGCACCCGTGCCGGTCAGGTCAACCTGGAGTTTGCCGATGCCGAGAGCTCGATGCAGTATGCTGTGCGCCGGTATGACGAACTGGCCAAACAGCGTGAAACCTTCTGTGCCCAGCCGATCGAAGCCGTCCGAAAGCAGATGTGCCGCCTGTTGGGTTTGGACGAAAGTGTACTCAGTCAGGAGCCATTGCCAGCCGCATTGCCGGGTTCGACATTGGCAAAGAGCGTGGTGCCGACGGGCAGAACTCATGGTCGCGACTTCGAGGAATATCGTTTCCAGTTGAATCGGGAAGGCGAGATGCCTGTGGCTGTGGTGGTGCGTATTCCCAACTGTGCTACGGCCGAATCGCCCATCGAACTGCATCTGCATGAGCGTGGGAAAGCCTGGTATCTGGGCGACATGGAGAAACTCGACATGACCTCGAACGGCACCATCATCGTCGCGGCCGACGTGCGCGGCGTGGGCGAGATGGAGGATCCCTACATCTATAATCTCACCAAATACTGGAACCGCGAGTGGCGCTGCGCCGTGGTGGCGTTGCACGAAGGACGTCCGCTGGTGGGCCAGCGCGTGGTGGATGTGCTGACGCTGGCGGATTTTTGTTCCAACAACCCGTTGCTCAGTGGAAGGCCGCTTCGTGTGGTGGGCGACGGACTTTTTGGACCTGTGCTGATGCATGCTGCTGTGCTTGACCCGCACATTCAGAAGGTCACTTTGACGCACACACTTAAGAGCTGGAAGGAGTATCTGGCGAATCCTTTGCAACACGACATGCAGAGCAACGTCGTACAGGGTGTGCTCCAATATTATGATCTTCCCGACCTCGTTCGGCTCGCCGAAGGTAGGGTGAGGGTGGTTGATTGAGTAAAATTAAGTCCGCGGCCTTTTTTGAAGCTGCGGACTATTTTTCGGGATTTCGTGATTTCGGGATTTCGGTATTCCGTTATTCCGATATTCCGGAATGCCGTGAAAACGGGATGACCTTACTTCAAAAACGTGGAGCGCATGGGCGTGAAGGTGTCGATGAGGACGCCGTCCTTGAGGCACTTGCAGCCGTGCACAACGTTCGGAACCTTCATCAGCACATCGCCGGCCTTCACGATCTTGGTTTCGTCGCCGATGGTGAACTCGAATTCACCGCTCTCGACGTAGGTGATCTGAACATGCGGATGGCTGTGGAGCTTGCCCTCGGAACCCTTCTTGAACTTTACCTTCACCATCATGAGGTTGTCGTTGTAGCCCATCACCTTGCGATAGACTTCGCCCGGGTCGCCGGTGCGCTCCCATTCCTTATCGGCATCGAACACGAAAGGATCGCTCTTCGTGGTGATGTCGCGGGTATAGACCGTCTGGCCGTCATCGGTGACGGTGATGACGCCATGAGGTGCTGCGGTAAGGGTGCTGTCGGTGCAGCAGGGTTTGTCACAAGCCACTGGTTCGGGCTGGTTGCACTTGCATCCTGCAAGCAGGGTGGCAAGGGCGGCTGCGAAAAGAATCTTTTTCATAAAAAGCAATTGTTTATTGTTAAATATTCATAGTTATTTATAAATTTTGCTGCAAAGATAGCAATTTTTTGGGAAATTGTTCCAACATTCAAAAAAAAAATGTATATTTGCCCTGTTTTTTAATCCTATCTTTATGAAAACACGTCTGATTTCGACATTTCTTAGCCTCGTGTTTCTGTGTGGATGTCTTTTTTCCGCACAGGCACAAAACGGCACGTTCACCAATCCGATACTCGGAGGTGACTACCCCGATCCCACCATCATGCGCGATGGCGAGGATTACTACATGACGCACAGTGCATTCGACTATGTGCCAGGCCTCGTCGTCTTCCACAGCCGAGACCTTGTGCATTGGGAGCCGATTAGTGCAGCACTCAACACCTTCCTGGGCTCGGTTTGGGCCCCGGATATCTGCAAATATAATGGCAAGTACTACATCTACTTCACCGTGGCCTATCCTTCGGATGCCGTACGTGCCAAGGCCGGGCGTGACCTGAAGCCTGGCAGCCGTATGAACTTTGTCGTTTCTGCAGATTCGCCCTACGGCCCGTGGAGTGAGCCCGTTGATCTGGGCGTTGCCAACATCGACCCTTGCCATGTGGTGGGCGACGATGGCCAGCGTTGGCTCTTCCTGAGCGGTGGTCAGCGCGCCAAGCTTACCGACGACGGCCTGCATGTCGTTCCAGGTACGCTTGAGAAGGTTTATCCCGGGTGGATGTATCCCGAGGATTGGGCCACCGAAGGTCTTTGCCTCGAAGGACCGAAGCTTCGCAAGATAGGCGAATACTATTATTATCTGAATGCCGAAGGGGGCACGGCAGGACCTCCCACCAGCCACATGGTGGTGGTGGCACGTTCGAAGAGCATCGACGGACCTTGGGAAGACAGTCCCTACAACCCGCTCATCCACAACTATGCCAATTCGAACCGCTGGTGGAGCCGCGGACACGGCTCGCTCATCGACACGCCCGACGGACGCTGGTACTGCGTCTATCACGCCTACGAAAACGGTTTTACCGACCTGGGCCGTCAGACTTTGCTGGAACCCGTTGAGTTGACCAAGGATGGGTGGTTCCGTCCCGTCATCCGCGACAAGCAGGGATTTAGCGCTGACCCCGTCGGTCCCATTCCAGCTCCAATGGGAGAGGGTTTGAGGGGTTCGAAAGGTTCGAAGGGTTCGAAGGGTTGTTTGCCCCTTTTCCGCATCGGCCTCGAATGGAAATCCTATCGCACCTACGAGCCTGAGCGCATCGAACACATTTCCGACGGCATCCGTCTCACGGCTAAGGGCACACTGCCCGGCAACTCTTCGCCTTTGATGTTTGTGGCTGGCGACCATCGCTACGAGATTGAGGCCGAAATCGAGCTGAGCGACGACGAGACACGAGCCGGCCTGGTGCTCTACTACGACAGCGTGTTCTATATGGGTACGGGCTTTGATGCCAATCGTCGCTATCGTTACCGCAAGGGCGGACAGAGCGGAGGCGGCATGCACCCCGAGGCCGGTACACGTCATATGTGGCTTCGACTTCGCAACGACAATCATGTCGTCACGGGTGCATACAGTTACGATGGTGTGAATTGGCGACGCGAGACATGGGGCATGGACTGCTCGGGCTACAACCACAACACGCTCTATCAGTTCCAGTCGGTTCTGCCCGGCATCTTCTGCACAGGCAAGGGTTCGGCCACATTCACCCATTTCGTCTATCGTAATCTCGACATCGAGGATGCCAAGGTGGCTATGCGACGTGCGGCAGCTTTCATGATGGACTCGATCAGTTACGAGGGAGCCTTCGTCTGGAGCTATCTGCCCGACCGCACCCGTCAGTGGGGCGAGCTGGAGGCGCCCTATCGCACCTTGGTATGGCTGCAGTCGCCGAGCACGCCATCGATGGGTCATCTGATGATTGATGCCCTGCATGCCACGGGTGACGATTACTATTACGAGCAGGCCCGCAAGATTGCCGAGGTCATCATGAAGGTGCAGCATCCCGAAGGAGGCTGGAACTACGTCGAAGACCTGGCAGGAGAAGAAGAACTCAAGCAGTTCTATGCCACTATCGGCCGACAGGCTTGGCGACTGGAGGAGTTCCAGCACTATTACGGCAACTGCACGTTCGACGATGAGGCTACTTCCGAGTGTGCTACGTTCCTGCTGCGCGTCTATCTCGAAAAGAAGGATCCCGAGGTTCGCAAGGCGCTCGACAAGGTCATCAACTTCATGCTTGTCAGCCAGTACCCCAACGGCGGCTGGCCCCAGCGTTATCCGCTCATGTACAGCCATCCTTTCCGTGGCAAGGAAGACTATTCGTCGTTCATCACCCTTAACGATGATGTGATGCCAGCCAATATCGAGTTCCTTATCCAATGCTATCAGGAACTGGGCCGCAAGGACCTTTTGAAGCCCATCCGCAAGGCACTCGATCTCTCGCTCAAGTTGCAGCAGCCTGCTCCGCTTGCCGGCTGGGGTGACCAGTACTTTGTCAAGACACTCAAGCCTGCACATGCCCGCAGCTACGAGCCTCGTTCGGTCAACACGGGCACCACGGTGCGTATGGTTCGAGCCATGATGGACTACTATCGCCTCACAGGAGAAAAGAAGTTCCTCAAGGGTATCCCCGCAGCGCTGCAGTTCCTGCGTGAACAGCGTCTGCCCGACGCCGAAGCGGTACGTTATGCCGGTGGCGGCGGCACCGGCGGCAGAGCGGGTCGTCGAGGCGGCGAGGGATTCCTCGTAGCGCGATTCCTCCTTCCTGAAGACGGTACACCGATGTACGTGCATCGTCGCGGCAGCAATGTGGGCAACGGGGAATACTACACCGACCAGGAAATCAGCCGCACCATCGCACATTATGGTTCATGTGCTTTTGTCAATCCCGATGGACTGGAGCGCGAATACAAGGCCCTGGGTGAAGCCGATCCGAAGGAAGTCACTGCCTCGTCGCCTCTGCTCTATCCCAAGCAGAATGTGGCCGTACCGGTCTATCAGTTCAAGCCTGCGCCTCTGCAGGGTGGCGGTGCACGTCGCGGCTTCGGTTCGGTGCAGGACATCCTGCAGGCACAGTTGCCCAATGGCGGCTGGCTGACTCCTTTGAGCCAGATCTCCAACGTCTATAAGCCCTTGCCCGAGGGCCTGGCTCCTTCGAACAGCACCGAATATGCCACCACGTTTGTGGGTGACGAGTACGACACTTCGCCCTTCACGCCCGAACAGCCCGTCCTGGGATACAGCACGCGTGACTTCATCCAGCTGATGACGCAGCTTATTCATTATGTAAAGGATACTAAGGGCTTTTAAGGGATATTTAGGGAAATTAAGGGACGATTGTATTTCTTGTTTTCTATGCAAATTGTTAATTATTAATTGTTAATTGTTAATTGAAAAAAACACTTCCTCTCCTCGTTCTTCTCCTCTC
>JAEEUA010000016.1 GCA_016286775.1 Bacteroidales bacterium | reverse complement strand
TCGTAGGCGGGGATGTGCTTCCCGTTGTAGCGCGGATGCGGCATGCGGGTGTAGGGCAGGTCGAAGGCGCGGTCCACCTGTTCTGTGGTCAGGGGCGGATAGGGTGGATTCACCAGGATGGCCACTTCGCCCGTCTGCTGCCAGATGCGCCGGGCATGCCACTTGTTGCTCTCCTCCTCGATGTGCCGGAAGTTCTCGGCCTGGCAGCGCTTGTCGGCGAGGCACGCCTCGTAGGAATGCAGCACAATGTCGCCCTCCTGGGCCATGACGACAGGCTGACGTGTGACCACCTGGGGGATGTCGGCAATCAGCTGCACCAGATCCTCGCGCGAAGGCTTCTCGCTGCCCTCCGACAGGCCGCCCAGCAGGGCATCGATGCGCTGGGCAATCTCCACGGTCACCTGTTCGCCCATGCCATAGGTGATCACGTCGGCATCGCATTCGGCCAGCAGGCTCGGCCGCAGCCGGTCCTCCCAGTAGTCGTAGTGGCTCAAGCGGCGCAGCGATGCCTCGATGCCGCCCAGCACGACGAGCGAGTCGGGATAGAGCTGCCGCAGGGCGTGGCTATAGACAATCGAAGGCATGTCGGGACGCATCCCGGCCCGTCCGTCGGGCGTATAGGCATCGTCCGAACGCCGACGTCGGTTGGCGGTGTAGTGGTTCACCATCGAATCCATCGCCCCGGGCGACACGCCGAAGAAGAGGCGCGGACGTCCCAGCTTGGTGAAGTCGCGCAGGTCGCCATGCCAGTCGGGCTGCGGCACAATGGCCACCCGGTAGCCCGCCGACTCCAGCACTCGGCCTATCACCGCCGCACCAAAGCTCGGATGATCCACATAGGCATCACCCGAAAACAGGATCACGTCCAGCGTGTCCCACCCGCGAAGCTTCACCTCCTTCGCCGAGGTCGGCAACCAGTCTTGCAGCATATTGTTACTCTATTCAAGGGGCAAAGATAAGCCCTTTTGGGCAAAAAATCAAATTTTTCTTCGGATTTTGCAAAAAAGAGGGCAAAAAATTTGGAACATACCAGTTTTTCTTCTATCTTTGCACCCACATTCACGCTTAGCAATGGATGGTTGGAGACCACCATCGCTAATCGCTCGGGCGCTTAGCAATGGGGTGGTTGAAGACCACCATCGCAATCGCCAATTCTAAGGGGCGCTTAGCTCAGCTGGTTCAGAGCGTCTGCCTTACAAGCAGAGGGTCGGGGGTTCGAATCCCTCAGCGCCCACACGGAGACCCAATCAACGAGGTCTCCGTTTTTTGTTTATGGAGATCAAAGACCTGGTGCTGCAGAAGCCCAGATTCAACGCACTTGTTCAAAAACTTCGGGGTTTCGATGCCTCGAAGCTTTCCGTCATCCAGCTCAAGGGCCTCACGGGTTCGGCAGCTGCCACCTTCCTGGCACCCCTCAAGAATGCCGTCGATCGCATCGTCGTCTTCATTCTCAACGACGAGGAGAAGGCCGGCTACTTCTACCACGACCTGTGTCAGATCGGCGGCGAGGACGCCGTGTCGTTCTTCCCCAGCGGCTACAAGCGCAGCATCAAGTACGGACAGATCGACTCGGCCAACGAGATTCTGCGCACCGAGGCGCTCTCGTCCATCCAGGCCATCATCCAGCGCCACGACGACCCCACGTCCAAAGGTCCCGCGTCCAATGCCCTCCTGGTGGTGACCTATCCCGAGGCACTCGCCGAAAAGGTGGCCCAGAACGCGGAAGTGGACAACGCCATCCTCACCCTGCACGAGGAGGAGAAGGTCGATCAGAAGTTCGTGTCCGAAGTGCTCTTTGACCGAGGCTTCCAGCGTGTCGATTACGTCTATGAACCCGGCCAGTATGCCGTGCGCGGCTCCATCCTCGACGTCTTCAGCTATTCCTCCGAATACCCCTACCGCATCGACTTCTTCGGCAACGAGATCGAGTCGCTGCGCTCCTTCGAGGTCGATACGCAGCTCTCCAAGGAAACCCTTGCCCAGATCACCATCGCCCCCAGCTTCAGCCAGGACGAGGTGCGCGGCATCTCGCTCGTCGAGTTCCTGCCTGCCGATGCCATCATCGCCTGCGAGGACGTCGAGTGGGTCTGCGAACGCGTCACCCAGATCTGCAGCCAGAATCTCTCCGAACAACTCCTCACCACCGAGGAGGGCGACCTGTCGGCGCTCAAGAAGCTCGTCGAGTCCGACCGCTTCACCACCGCCCTCATGCAGTTCAGCCGCATCGACATCAACAATCGCAAGGCAGCACCCTCGACCAGTGTCATCGAGTTCCACACCACCCCGCAGCCCGAGTGGCACAAGAACTTCGACCTCATCAGCCAGGACTTCCAGCGCTATGCCGACAAGGGCTACACCCTCCACCTCCTCAGCACTTCTCCCAAGCAGCTCGACCGCATCGAGGCCATCTTCGAGGACCGTGGCGAACACTTCAACTTCGTGCGCATCCCTCGTGCCATCCATCAGGGATTCATTGACGACGACCGTCAGAACTGCTACTTCACCGACCACCAGATCTTCGACCGATTCCACAGGTACAGCCTCAAGTCCGACCGCGCACGCTCCGGCAAGATTGCCCTCAGCATCAAGGAGCTCATGGAGTTCAACAAGGGCGACTACATTGTCCACGTCGATCACGGCATCGCACAGTTCGGAGGCCTCGTCAACCTGCCCATCGGCAAGGATGCCCATGGCAACGACCGCTATCAGGAGGCCGTCAAGCTCATCTACAAGGATGGTGACCTGCTCTTCGTCTCCATCCACCAGCTCGACAAGCTGTCGAAGTACCGTGGTCAGGAAGCCAACCCGCCCAGCCTGTCCAGACTGGGCAGCGAAAGCTGGGCACACTTGCGCGATCGCACCAAGGAGAAGATGAAGGCCATGGCACGCGACCTCATCGCCCTCTATGCCCTCCGACGCCAGGAGAAGGGTTTCCAGTTCAGCCCCGATTCGCAGATGCAGCACGAGCTCGAGGCTAGCTTCATGTTCGAGGACACGCCCGACCAGCTCAAGGCCACCCAGGAGGTGAAGCGCGACATGGAGTCCGACCGCCCCATGGACCGCCTGATCTGCGGCGATGTAGGCTTCGGAAAGACCGAGGTTGCCATCCGTGCCGCACTCAAGGCCTGCAACGACTGCAAGCAGGTTGCCGTCCTCGTCCCCACCACCGTGCTTGCCTACCAGCACTACCGCACCTTCTCCGAACGCCTCAAGGACTTCCCCGTCCGCGTCGATTATCTGACTCGTGCCCGCACGCCCCACCAGGTCACCCAGATCCTCGCCGACCTCGCAGCAGGCAAGATCGACATCATCATCGGCACCCACAAGCTCTTGGGCAAAAAGGTGAGGTTCGCCGACCTGGGTCTCTTCATCATCGACGAGGAGCAGCGATTCGGCGTCAAGGCCAAGGAGACACTCAAGGCCAAGCGCATCAACGTCGATACGCTCACCATGACTGCCACTCCCATCCCGCGCACCCTGCAGTTCAGCCTTATGGGCGCTCGCGACCTCAGCATCATCGCCACGCCTCCTGCCAACCGCTACCCCATCCAGACCGAGGTACAGCGCTTCAACGACGACACCCTGCGCGAAGCCATCAACTTCGAACTTTCGCGCAACGGGCAGATCTTCGTCATCCACAACAAGATTTCGCAGCTGCACGACATCACCGAGCGCATCAATCGCCTCGTGCCCGATGCACGCATCGCCACTGCCCACGGCCGCATGGAGTCGGCTGTCATGGAGCAGCTCATCCTCGACTTCGCCAACCACGAATACGACATCCTGGTGTGCACCACCATCGTCGAATCGGGCCTCGACATCCCCAATGCCAACACCATGATCGTGATCGATGCCCAGAACTTCGGCCTCTCCGAACTGCACCAGCTGCGTGGACGCGTGGGCCGCACCAACAAGAAGGCATTCTGCTACCTCATCACCCCGCCCTACAGCTACCTCACCCAGGACGCACGCCGCCGCCTGCAGGCCATCGAGAACTTCGCAGGACTCGGCTCGGGCATCCATCTCGCCATGCAGGACCTCGACATCCGTGGTGCCGGCAACCTGCTCGGAGGCGAACAGTCGGGCTTTATCTCTGCCCTGGGCTACGAGACCTATCAGAAGATACTCAAGCAGGCCATCCAGGAACTCAAGACGCAGGAGTTCCACACCCTCTTTGCCGACGAATCCCCCGAAGGCGACAACGTCATCGAAGAATGTTCCATCGAAACCGACCTCGACATCTCGTTCGGCGAAGAATATGTGCCCGATTCGGGCGAACGCATCGCCCTCTACCAGGAGCTCGACAACCTCACTCGGGAGGACGAGGTCAAAGCCTATCGCGAACGCCTCATCGACCGATTCGGCAAGATACCCGAGCCCGGCGAAGAGCTCATCCGCGTCGTCACGCTTCGTCAGCTGGGCCGCGAAATCGGCTTCGAGAAGCTCATCCTGCGAGGCGGCAAGATGCGCTGCCTCTTCTCCACCAGCTTCGACGACGACTACTACACCAAGTCGAAGCACTTCGAGCGTGTCCTCGACTTCTTCCAGAGTCACGCCGCCATCAGCCGGCTCGAAGACTCCAAGGGCAAGCGCTCCCTCCTCATCAGCGGCGTCACCACCATCAAGAAGGCCATCGGCTTCCTCCAGCAGATGCGCTGATGTCGGTTTTTCGATTTCGGCTTTTTCCGACTTTTCGGCTTTTCCGGTTTTTCCGGAATCTCGGAATACCGGAATACCGGTATAACGAAATTACGATATCCCCAAATAACGATATCCCCAAATAATAACCCCAAAACCCAAATTCACTATGGAAAGAACCTGGCGTTGGTTTGGCAAGAAGGATAAGATCACCCTTGCCATGCTCAGACAAATCGGAGTCGAAGGCATCGTCACCGCACTCCACGACGTGCCCCTCGGCCAAGTATGGACACGCGAAGCAATTCACGACCTCAAGAGCTATATCGAAAGCTATGGCATGCGCTGGAGCGTTGTCGAATCGCTTCCCGTCGTCGAAACCATCAAATACGGCGGTCCCGATCGCGACTATCAGATCGAGGTCTATAAGGAGAGCCTCCGCAACCTCGGCCTCGAAGGCATCAAGACCATCTGCTACAACTTCATGCCCGTGCTCGACTGGGCACGCACCGACCTGCAGCACGACAATCCGAACGGCTCCACCAACCTCTACTTCAACTATGCCGAGTTTGCCTACTTCGACATCTACATCCTCAAGCGCCCAGGTGCTCGCGAGGAGTGGGCAGCCTTCCAGTTCCCCGAGGGCGTAGGCGAAGGACGCAACGTGCTTGCCGAGTGCGACGAACTGGCCAAGACCATGACTCCCGAGAAGGACCACAAGCTCGTCGAGAACATCGTCATCAAGACGCAGGGCTTCGTCAGCGGCAACTTCAGCGAAAACGACGACGCTCCCGTGCAGAAGTTCCGCGAGTTCCTCGACCTCTACAAGGGCATCGACAAGGCACAGCTCCGTGCCAACATGAAGTACTGGCTCGAGGCCATCATGCCCGTCTGCGAGGAGTTCGGCATCAACATGTGCGTACATCCCGACGATCCGCCCATCGAGATCCTGGGTCTGCCCCGCATCATCCGCACCGAAGAGGACATACGCTGGTTCCTCGACGCCGTGCCCAACAAGCACAACGGCCTCACCTTCTGTGCCGGCTCCCTCTCGGCTGGAGCCTACAACGACGTGGTCGATCTGGCCCGCAAGTTCGCTTCGCGCACCCACTTCGTACACCTCCGCAGCTGCCACATCTTCCCCAACGGCGACTTCACCGAAGCCAGCCACCTGGGCGGACGTGCCAACCTCATTGAGCTGGCCCGCATCTTCGAGAAGGAGAATCCCGGCCTGCCGATGCGTGTCGATCATGGCATGACGTTCACCGACCAGCCCGGCGGCATCTTCGACGAGTCGAGCCATGGCCACAATGCCGGCTACACCCTGCTCGGCCGCATGTTCGCTCTCGGTCAGGTCGAAGGCATCCTTGCCACCGTCGATCGCGAGCTCGGCATTCCCTACAAGCAGCCCGGCTTCTTCGACTAAAGTCCTCTTTCTCCTTTCCGAAACCGGACTTCTCCACGAACAGGCACTGTCCCCCACGGGATGGTGCTTTTTTGTTGTGAAATGCGAATCCTGTGTCCCTTTTCAACCTGTCGGCCATCGGGATGCTATTCGCGATAGCATCTTTCACGCTGTCGGCTCGTGCAATGCCTGCCCCTCTGATCCATTGTCCTCTCTTGGCCGTGAGCCTGCAGCACCCCATTCTCGAACATCACCCTCCAGGCCGACAACGTGAACCCTCCTGCGGCATCCCATTCATTTTCCCCGCCAAAAGAACGGCCAGCTTGCTGAAATAGTCACCCCTTCGGCCGTGC
Organism: Bacteroidales bacterium; assembly: GCA_016286775.1. Classification (GTDB taxonomy): domain Bacteria; phylum Bacteroidota; class Bacteroidia; order Bacteroidales; family UBA3663; genus Liminaster. Next base: position 22,120 of record JAEEUA010000016.1, on the reverse strand, counting down.
CATAGGTGCCCCCTTCACCCAAGCACACTCCGAGCCGTGAGGATGCCCGTCCCCATCGAAGCCCGCACCCCACAGGCCGAGGCGATGCACCACCCCGTTTCTCCTCGATTCATCTTGTCGGCCCTCCAGATGTTTTCTCCACCATAGCAAGCATTCCGTTGGCCAATAGAATGCAGCATTTTAGCATTTTCCTGCCGAAGGCCATTTTCGCCTATTAATCATTCAACATTTCAAAGAACGCAGTGCAAAGTTACTCATTTTCGCGGCTTATTCGCCGAAAAAGGGGGTTCGGACAGCAAATTTTACAGATTTTAAGGCAACATATTGTCTTTTTCTCCTCCAAAATGTCCTCTTTTTTAGGTTGACTACCTATTACTGTGTCAACCAGATCAGGAAACCGTGTCTATTGCTTTTGACAATCGTGCAAATTATTTAAATATTTAATTATTTAATATTAAATTTTTAAAAAAAGGAATTCGCCATCGCGCGTATATTTATATATATAATATATTTATATTTATATATAATTTAAAAATATTTTGCAAACAAACACCCCCGAATACATTGCCCCCTTGTAAGTAAAGATTAAATATTAAATAATTAAATAATTGATTTCGTATATGCTTGATACTCAATGGATACATTTTTCATTAGAACTTGATAAATTTAAAAAAGCAGCAAAAATATTTAATCAAGGTCAAAAAAATAGGCCACAAAAATGCATCAAAAACAGCCTCCATTTTGCTCAAAAATCCACCCTTCACAATCCCAAAACGTCTCCCTTTTGCTCAAAATCCACCCTCTACACACAAAAAAACGCCTTATCCGTCCATATTTTTGGAGAAAATGGCCGCGTCTCTCGCTCCTATAGCGGAGACTTGGCCGGAAAATGTGCTGTCGATTTTATTATCCGGCTAAGGCCGTCCCCATGAATGGGGCCCCTTCCCTTGATTGCTGCAAAAGCATCAATCTACGGGAGTCAGCAGAAAATCGCTGACGCGGAAAATAATGCTCGTCCCACTTTTTTCGTCCTTTTCGTATTTTTGTCCTTTTTCGGAATTACCTTTGGGGCCGGATGGATTTTCTGCACGAAGTGCAATTTTCTGCAGGTATTGGACCTGCACATTTTCCGGCAGTAGCAACTAGGCCATTGGGCCGAGGTTGTCTGCCATTTTCACCTTCTTTTTTATAACACGAATAATCACGAATTACTCACGATTTTTTCATGAATGATTATTTTTAAGGCGTAAGATGCTGATAGACAAGGCTTACGGCGAAATGGCGAAAGCCCCTTGTCTTTGATTTTTCAAACGCGTTTGTTTCCCTGACTGTCGCCTTGGTAAGGAAGAATGGAGTTGTAAGTCACTGAAATACAGAGATTGTTCCGTTTTGGAACGAGCCTCGTTTTCACTTTTTTCAAATTTTTCAAACGTCAAATCATCAAGAGGACTACAAGACGCTGGAATTCAAGGCTTGTTCCAAATTGGAACGAGCCTCACAATGGTATAACGATTCCAACTGATTGTTTTTCAAGGCTTCGAACGGAACGTTAAAAGCCACTGATATTCAAGGCTTTTTCTAAAATGGGAAAAGCCTCGCCATTGCATTACTGACCCTAACATCTTGAAATACAGGAATTCGAACGAATCGTTAGAATTGAACTGCAAATCGCTGAAATTCAGGTTTTTTTCCAAAATAGAAAAATTAAAATAACAACTTAATCCTCTAATTTACAAGGCTTGCCCTAAATCAAGGCAAGCCTACCCAATCCCCGAATCACCATTCAATCCACTGACATATAAGGCTTTGAGCTCAAAGCCTGCACATTGCTGAATATATTTAATTATTTAAAATTTAATTTTAAATTTCTTCATCAGACACACCGAAAGACAGACCGAAAGACACAAAAATCCTTTATCCCCTTTCGAGCATATTGGAAATGAACAATCCCCGAAAACCATAAGGAATCCGGGGATTGCTTCATGACAGTTGGCTGTCAAAAAACGTGGCTTGCTACTGCAGCTTATAGACGTGCATCAAGCAGAGTGACGAAGGACACCGATGTAGGGGTTGGGGCTGATGACGAAGTCAGACTCGGCGGTGCTGCTCTTGTGGTTGCGAACTGTCTCGGCGATCTTGCTGCCAACGTAGAGGGATGCTGAGAAAAAGATCACTGTGGTAAAGAATGCGATTGCGTACATAGTTGTAAAATTTTATTAGTTTATATTATGTTGTTTGATATCGCGTAGATGTCTGTGAATCATTTTCACGGTGCAAAGGTACGGGCTTTTCCGGCTCCCTCCAAACTTTTTTCTCGTTTTCTTCATCACTCGTAGCGACACCCTCCCCAATCCGCGACACCCTCGTCCAGCCCCCTCCAAATCTGTCGTGTCAGCCGATAAGTTTTGCGTTATTTTTGAAAAAAAAAGACCCCTGCACGAGTCCTTCGAAACGTGCAGAGGTCCGATAATGTGTGTGTTTGTGTGTTTGATTCTTACTTCTTGAAATCCACAGCAGCCTGATCGACAGGGATGCAGGCCTTGTAGGTCTCGATGTAGCGGTTGAAGCCCTCGACATCGGCGGGATCGGGAGCAATCTCGATACCCGTATTGCCTGCGAAGACTACCTTCTCGAGGTAGGCAGCGAGGTTGAGATTGTCGGGATTGTTCACCAGGAAGGCAGCGAGCAGGGCAATGCCCCAGGCTCCACCTTCGCCTGCAGTCTCCATCACTGAAATGGGTGAGTTGAGGGCTGCAGCGAGCACCTTCTGCCCTACTCCCGGTGTCTTGAAGAGACCACCATGGCCGGTGATACGATCGACCTTGACATTCTCCTCCTTGAAGAGCACGTCGTTGCCCAGCTTGAGCACGGCGATGGTTGCATACAGGTTGGCGCGCATGAAGTTGGCCAGGTTGAAGCGGTCGTTGGGCGAACGCATTACGAGTGGACGGCCACCGTCGGTAAGGCCGGCTACGGGTTCACCCGAGATGAAGTTGTAGGAGATGACGCCACCACAATCCACATCGCCTGTGAGCGCGTGGTTGTAGAGCTTGGCATACACTTCGTTCATATCGACCTTCACACCGAGCAGCTCCTGGTACTCCTTGAAGAGCTTCACCCAGGCGTTGATGTCGGAGGTGCAGTTGTTGCAGTGTACCATAGCCACGAGGTTGCCGTCGGGCGTGGTGACAATGTCGATCATCTCGTTGGGCTTCGTCACATCCTTTTCGAGCACGATCATCGAGAACGACGAGGTGCCTGCCGAAACGTTACCCGTGCGAACCTTCACGCTGTTGGTGGCTGTCATGCCTGTGCCGGCATCGCCCTCGGGAGGACAAAGCGGGCAGCCGCCCTTGAGGTGGCCCGACACGTCGAGACGCTGTGCACCATGCTCGGTGAGCACGCCGGCATCCTGTCCGGCCACAAGGCACTTGGGCAGAATGTCCTCGAGCTTCCAGGGGAAACCGTAGGGAGCCACGAGCTCGTTGAACTTGCGTACCATCTCGGCATTGTAGGTCTTGGTGTTGGGATCGACGGGAATCATGCCCGAAGCATCGCCGATGCCGAGCACCTTCTGGTCGGTGAGGCGCCAGTGGATGTAGCCGGCGAGGGTGGTGAGGTAGGTGATGTCCTTGACATGCTCCTCGCCATTGAGGATGGCCTGATAGAGGTGCGAGATGCTCCAGCGGAGCGGGATGTTGTAGTTGAAGAGCTTGCTGAGCTCGGCTGCAGCCTTGCCGGTGTTGGTGTTGCGCCAGGTGCGGAAGGGGGCGAGGATCTTCTCGCTCTCGGAAGCGGGTGCCCAGCGGGTGGCCTTGCCATTGGGGCCGAAAGCCATGTAGCCGTGCATCATGGCGCTGATGCCGATGGAGGCGAGCTGTTCGATCTCGCAGTCGTATTCTCTCTTGACGTTGCGACGAAGGTCTGCATAGCAGTCCTCGACGCCGTACCAGATGGCTTCGGTGCTATAGGTCCATAGGCCATCGACGAGCTGGTTCTCCCACTCGTGACTGCCCTGGGCGATGGGTTTGTTCTCCTGGTCGATGAGGACGGCCTTGATGCGGGTCGAGCCGAACTCGATGCCGAGGATGGCCTTGCCGGATTCGATGGTTTGTCTTGCGGTCATAGGATGATAAGGGATATTTGGGGATATTAAGGGATATTTGGGGATATTAAGGGACGTTACTTTACTGAGTCGAAAGAGACAGAATGCGGGACAAAAGGAACCATTGTCCTTTAAAATCCCTAAGAATCCCTTAATATCCCTTAAAGTCAGAAATTACAATTATCTCAGCGCCTTATTGAGGAGATAATAGACCTCGTTCATGCGGAGATCCTTCTTGAGGGACTCGAGGGTGGTGTTGTTGTCGATGTGAACATACTCGATATCGAGCATCTCGGCATAATCCTCCCAGTACTCGGGCGTGATGTCGTAGGACATGATGGAGTGATGGGTGCCACCACAGAGAATCCAGCCACCTGCACCCACCTCGAAGTTGGGCTGTGGAATCCAAAGGGCATTGGCCACAGGAAGCTTGGGGAGAGCCTTGGGCTTGATGCAATCCACGTCGTTGACAATGAGGCGGAAACGGTTGCCCATATCGACCACAGTAGCGGTGACACCATAGCCTGTCTGCGAGTTGAAGACAAGGCGGGCGGTCTGCTGCTTGCGTACGCCGATGCCGAGGAAGTGAACCTCGAGACGGATGGGTTCGTCCTTGACAGCAATCTTGGGACATACCTCGAGCATGTGGCTCTGGAGGATAGCGCTCTTCTCGCCGTCGAAGTGGAGGGTGTAGTCCTCGAGGAACGAGCATCCCTTGGGCAGACCTTGTGTCATGTACCATACTGTACGGTAGAGGGCTGCCGACTTCCAGTCGCCTTCGGCACCGAAACCATAGCCTTCCTCCATGAGGCGCTGCGAAGCGAGACCAGGAATCTGGTCGAAGCCTACGAAGCCTTCGCTGTCGGGATCATCCCAGCTGCCGAGGTCGTCGAAGTTGGTGGTGAAGCCCTTGGCGCCCTTGGCCTTGAGGATGGCACGGAGGGCGAGCTCTGCCTTGGCGGCATTCCAGATCTTCTTCTTGCCCACCTCTTCGCCTGCCTCACAGGGCACGATAGTATATTTCTTGCCATATTCCTCGACGAGAGCATCGACATCGGCATCCTTGACCTGCTTCCAGTAGCTCATGAGCTCGCTGACGGTGCAATAGTCAACGTGATAGCCCAGTACCTGCTCGGCAGCCACCTTGTCGCCATCGGTCACGGCAACGTTGTTCATCTGATCGCCGAAGCGCAGGATGAGCATGTCCTTGGCATCGGCCACGGCTGCAGCTACGCGAGCCCAGATGGCGATGTGCTCCTGCACCTTCGGGTCCTTCCAATAGCCGGCAACGACCTTGCGGGGCTTGCGCAGACGGGCGCAGATGTGTCCGAACTCACGGTCGCCGTGTGCCGACTGGTTGAGGTTCATGAAGTCCATGTCCATGGTGTCCCACGGAATCTCCTGGTTGTACTGGGTGTGGAAGTGCAGCATGGGCTTGTTGAGCTGCTGCAGGCCATGGATCCACATCTTGGCGGGCGAGAAGGTGTGCATCCAGGTGATCAGGCCGACACACTTTTCGTCGTTGTTGGCTGCCTTCATGATGGCTGCTACCTCCTTGTCGGAGTTGGCTGTGCCCTTATAAACTACTTTGATGGGGATGATGCCTGACTGGTTGAGACCTGCCACCATCTCTTTCGAATGTCCATCGACGATCTTGACGGTTTCGCCGCCGTATAATAATTGTGCTCCGGTAATCCACCAGAGTTCCAAGCTCTCAAATGCCATTATAATAATTTGTTAATTAATAATTGTTAATTGTTAATTATTCAGTGCTTCTGTCCCTTCTGGCCATAGTAGGCATTGGGGCCATGCTTGCGCATGTAGTGCTTCTCGACGAGGAGCGGGTTCATGGTGGTGTTGGGGTTCACGCTGAAGCTGATGAACGCCATCTTGGCGCACTGTTCCATCACCTTGGCGTTATAGACGGCATTAGCCGGAGAAGTACCCCATGAGAACGGGCCGTGGTTCTTTACAAGCACGGCAGGTGTGTGGTCGGGATTGATGCCAAGCTGCTGGAACTTGTTGACAATGACCACGCCTGTCTCCTTCTCGTATTCGGCCATCTGATGGGTCGTCATGTCGTCGGTGCAGGGGATGTCCTTGTAGAAGTAGTCAGCATGAGTGGTGCCGATGTTAGGAATGTCGCAACCGGCCTGAGCAAAGGCGGTAGCATAGGTGGAGTGTGTGTGTACGACGCCCTTGATGTTGGGGAATGCACGATAGAGAACGAGATGAGTAGGGGTGTCGCTCGACGGATTGAGGGTGCCTTCAACAACCTTGCCGGTCTCGAGATCGACGACAACCATGTCTTCCACTTTCATGACATCGTAGTCAACGCCCGATGGCTTGATGACAACGAGTCCTTTTTCACGGTCGATGCCCGACACATTGCCCCAGGTGTAGATGACAAGACCCTGGCGCACCAGATCCATGTTGGCATCGAAAACTTGTTTCTTTAATTCTTCAAGCATAATTTTTAAAGGTATAAAATAAAGGGGTGCGAATGATGTGAAAAGAGGAGCAGAAGGGACGATTGCTTCGCCTTTCAGAAACGAGACAGGAGAACAATCAATCCTTCGACTCCTCTTTTAGAAAGATATTTACCACAGAACAGCGTAGAGGATCAGGGTAATCACGCAGATGCCAATGGTACCCCAGGTATAGCCACGGGTGGTGGAGAAGATGCCAAGGTCGATAGGAAGCGACTTGGGATCCTTCTTCGAGCTGGTGGCATTGCTCCAAAGCCATACGCCATTGCAACCAACGAGCACTCCGAAGAAGATGAATGCCTGGAAGCCGATATCGTTCAGATAGGTAGTGAGTTCGGTAGCATTGCCCATGCATACGACGATGATGGCAATAATAATCATCACGAGACCTGCACCGCCCAGAATCTGAGCCCAACGCTTCATCATAGCCTTGTCAACAGCTGCAGGCTCCTCGGCATGAACATACTTCTTGTCAAGCAGCGACATGAGGATGAAGAAGCTGACGAGGATGATGAAGATGTAGCCGGCACGGAACTGGAAGGGCACGTCGCCCAGGAAGATCTTAAAGAGCACACCGAGCGGGATGGTGATGATGGCGGTCCAGACAGCGGCCAGCGAAGAGGCACGCTTCCAGAGAAGGCCAAGACCAAAGACGGTGATGATGCCGGGATAGATGAAGCCGGAATACTCCTGGATGTACTGGAAGGCCTGTGGGATACCACCCAGCAGAGGCTTCACGGTGAAGAGGGCAATGAAGAGGGCAGTCACCGAAGTCAGACGACCTACGTTGACGAGCTTCTTATCGGTGGCCTTTGGCTCGAGGTACTTCTTATAGATGTCCATGGTGAAGAGCGTGGAGGTGCTGTTGAACATCGAAGCCAGCGACGAAATGATGGCTGCGGTGAGGGCAGCGAACGACAGACCCTTGATGCCTACAGGCGTGAAGTTGCGGATGAGCCAGGGATATGCGTCATCGGGGATGTTGATCTTGCCCTGGAGATTCATCGACGAGAAGGTCTCGGGGTTCTGGGCAATGTAGTAGGCGCAGATGCCGGGAAGCACAACGATGAACGGGATGAGGATCTTGAGGAAGCCTGCGAAGACGAGACCCTTCTTGGCCTCATCGACATTCTTGGCAGCCAGACCCTTCTGGATGATATACTGGTTGAAGCCCCAGTAGCCCAAGTTGGTGAGCCATACGCCACCTACCACGGCTGCGATGCCGGGAACGTTGGCAAAGGCTGCAGGATTGTGCGACTCCTGGATAACGAGGTGGAAGTGGGTGTCGTGGGCATAGTTGCCGGTGGTGAGGTCGGTGTAGATCTTGTTGAAGGCACCGATGGCATCGGTATCGAACACGAGGCCCATCTCACGGAGTGCGAAGTAGGCCGTGATGAGACCGCCACCTACGAGGAAGGTCACCTGCATCACATCGGTCCAGGCCACAGAGGCCAGACCACCGTAGATGGAGTAGATACCTGCGATGAGGAAGAGCAGGAAGATGATGACCATGCGGATGGAAACGGTGATGCCGAAGATCTCGACAGCCAGTCCCTGCAGACCGAGGATCTGCTCGATGGCCAATGCTCCCAGCCAGGCCACGGAGGTCAGGTTGACGAAGACATAGAGGAAGAGCCAGAGGATAGAGAATGCCAGGCCGACACCATCGTTATAGCGTTCGCGAAGGAACTGGGGGATGGTGAAGATTCGCTGCTTGAGCATGATGGGCAGAAGGAACTTACCTATGACAACAAGAGTTACGGCGGCCATGACCTCGTAGGCTGCGATGGCGATGCCATCGGCAAAGCCCGTACCAGACATGCCGATGAACTGCTCGGCGGAGATGTTGGCAGCAATCAGAGAAGCACCTACAGCCCACCAGGTGAGCGTGTTGCCTGCCAGGAAGTAGTCGTTGGCACTCTTCTCCTTGCCGTCCTTGTTACGGCTCAGGAAGAGACCAAGGCTAACCAAAACAATCAGATAGATGACCAGAATGACAAAGTCAATGGTCTTGAAGCCACTGTTCTGTAGCGCGGTTAATACGTCCATGTTGAAATGAGAAGTAATAGTAATTAAAATGTGTATGGGTTATAAATCGAAAAATCAGACATAAGCCTACAGCATGACACAGAAAAGATATCAAGGTCAATCGACCTTGATATCCTTATTGACATTCTTGCTGCCCCAGAGGCTATAGAACAGGATGTAGGCAATCATCGCAATGATGAGCCAGTAGGATCCGAGATAGCCGGTAGCTGGACGTACGAGGTTATCCTGGATGAACGGCATGATGCCACCGCCCACCACCATGGCCATGAAGAGACCCGATGCCTTGGCTGTGTACTTGCCCAGTCCCTCGGTCGAGAGGTTGAAGATGCCGCCCCACATGATGGAGGTGCAGAGACCGCAGAGGAAGATGAAGAGGCAAGAGAGGGGCACTTCGCCGCCAAAGAGCGAGATGTTGATGTTGCCGGTGAAGATGGCGCAGAGCAGGAGCAGGATAGCTACCGACGAAACGGTGATCATCTGGGTGCGAGTGGAAACCTTGCCGGAGATGATGGTGGAGAGGAAACGTCCGCAGAGCATGAGGAACCAGTAGGCAGCAGCCAGCGAACCGGCTACCTTGGCAGCGCCCTCGAAGGGAAGACGGCTGATCCACATGTTCATCTCGTTCGGGATACCGATTTCGATACCCACATAGAAGAAGATGGCGATGATGCCGAGCAGACAGTGACGGAAGGCGAGCGGAGAACGCTCGTAGGTAACGTTCGAAAGGTCGCCCTGGGGCTCCTCGATCTTGACGAAGGAAATGATGACGAACGAGAGGGCGAAGATGACCATACCAGCGATGACGAGTGGTGAAACTTCGGCCATCGTGGTGTCCTTGGTAAGGGTACCGATGAGCACACCGACGAGCATCGGGGTGAGGGTGCCGGTGAGGGAGTTGATGGTGCCACCAGCCTGGATGAGCTGGTTACCGGTGTTGCCACCGCCGCCGAGGAGGTTCAGCATGGGGTTCACCACGGTGTTGAGCATGCAGACGCAGAAGCCGCAGACCAAAGCGCCGAGGAGATAGATGAAGAGGTTGAGCGAGCAGACCTGTCCGCCAATCTCGCAGACAGCCACGTCAGCGCCCACCTTGCTGGAGAGCCACTGGATGCCCAGGCCGATGAAACCGACTGCCAGGGCGATGAGGGCCGTCTTCTTGTAGCCGAACTTGATGAGCATGTTGCCGGCAGGAATACCCATGAAAGCATACGCAAGGAAGTTCATGAGGTTGCCGGCCATACCAGCCCACTCGTAGGTGTAACCCCAGATGTTGCCAAATGGAGCAGCCATGTTGGTAACGAAGCTGATCATGCCGAAGATGAAGAACATCGTAATGATCGCTACCCAGTTACGTTCTTGTTTTTGTGCCATTGTGTTTTTGTTTATAAATGATTATTAATTTGGATTTGCCGGGGGGATCATTTCTTGCACTCTTTCTTGCACTCGCCACACACATCGTTGGTGGTACGGAACTCGAAGACAGTGATGGAGTTATACTCCTCGTCGGGACGAAGCACACAGTCGGTCCAACCCTTGACGCCACCCTTGTTGGGGGAGTCGGGATAGTGCTGCGTCTCGAGGCAGATGCCGGTGCGCTGCTGATAGCGGATGCCCTTCTTGCCTACAACCGAGCCATTGAGGAAGTTGCCCGAATAAACCTGGATGCCGGGTTCGGTGGTACGCTCAACGAGGACGATGCCGCTCTTGGGGCTCATCATGACTGCACAGAGCGGGTAGTCGGTATCCTCCTTGCAGGGGTTGGCCAGTACCCAGTTGTGGTCATAGCCGTTGCCATACTTCACCTGCTGGTCGTCGGCGTTGATGTCCTGGCCGATGAGCTTCATACCGGGCATGAAGCAGAAGGGATCGCCGGGCTTGAGCTCACGGAATTCGCCTGTTGGAATGAGCTTGTCGTCGATGGGCGTCATCTTGTCGGCATAGACAATCAGCGAATCCTCGACGATGCTGTTGTTGGGATCGCCACTGAGGTTGAAGTACGAGTGGTTGGTCATATTGATGACCGTGGGCTTGTCGGTCTTGGCGTTGTAGTGGATTTCGAGTCGGTTGTTGTCCTTGAGGATATAGGACACCTTGGCAGTCACCTGGCCGGGGAAGCCGTTGTCGCCATCGGGGCTGACAATCTGGAGGGTGATGCTGGAGTTGTCGGCCTCAACCACATCATAGACCTGATACTGCCAGCCGGTAGGACCGCCGTGCAGCGTGTTGCCGTGGTCGTTCTTGACGAGGTCATACTCTACCCCATCGATCGAGAACTTGCCCTGGTTGATGCGGTTGGCAAAACGACCGATGGCAGCGCCGAAGTCAGAAGGCGTGCGGCCGTCGAGATTGGCATAAGACTTCACATTGTCGAAGCCCAGTACTACGTCCTGAAGATTGCCGTCGCGATCGGGAGCCATGATGCTGACGATGCGTCCACCAAGGTTGGTGATGCACACCTCCATGCCATTGACATTGGTGAGGGTGTAGAGAGCCGTCGGCTTGCCGTTGATGGTATCGACGAACTGTGCGGGATTAAGCCCGGAAACTGTAAGTTTGACCTCCTCAGTCTGCTTGGGTGCAGAACATGCGGCCAAAAGAATGGGTGCGGTCACAGCAATAATCATGCCGACCTTCTTGCATGTAGATTTCATCCGTATTTTAGGTATTATGTTATGAATAAAAAATGACATTCTTCGTAGTATAGGGTATCGGTTGCGGATATGCGTGGCGAATACCGGTGCAAATATACAAAATTGTTGGGTATGTTGGTCAAAAATACCAATAAAATTAGCAATAAATGCCCATTTGTAGGTATTTTTATTGGCAAAATGTACTTTTTCCATAGCAAAATTTGTTTTGAAAACGAAAATAAATTACCTTTGCGGCGTTGAATTTGATAAAAGCATGTTTTTTAATTTCATTTTTCATCGCAAAAGGGAAATGTTACCATTGCCCTACAAGCGAGAGCTTCATTGCCACATCATTCCAGGAGTTGACGATGGTTCGCCTGAGATGAAATATTCGGTGGATTATATGAATGCTCTGCATGAGTGCGGAGTGGAACGTATCATCTTCACCCCCCACCATACAGAGCCCAGCTTCATGAATACCCCCACCATAATCGGCCCGCTGTTCCAGGAACTGAAATACACATGCGCCAACCTGGAGATTCCCATCGAATGCGAGGATTACAGCTTCGAATACCGCCTCGACGAAAGCTTCATCAACATGATGAACTCGGGCAAGTGGGGCGAGGAGTCGTGCCAGCTGCGCCCGCTGAAGGACCGATACATCCTGATCGAGAACAGCTTCCAGCAGCCCCTGCTCAACCTCGATGACGTGATCTACAAGCTGCAGGACAAGGGATGGTACCTCATCATGGCACATCCCGAGCGCTATCACTACTATTCGAGCCGCGGCCTGAAGTCGTACGAGCATCTGGTGGACCTGGGCGTGGAACTGCAATGCAATATCCTCAGCTTCTCGGGCTACTATGGCGAATCGACCCAAAAGACAGCCTACCGCCTCCTGGACGAAGGACTGATCAGTTTCCTCGGTTCCGACCTGCACAACCTGCACCACGTGCAGCTCATCAAGAAGTTCCTGCAGTCGAAGGACTACGCCGAAATCCGGCCCGAGCTGGTTTCGATGATCCAAAACGACAAGATTTAACGAAAGCCCCGAAGGACGATTGGTCTTTCGGGGCTTTTTTGGGGATTGTTTTTTTGGGGTTTCGGCCTTTTCGGCTTTTCGACATTCCGAAATTCCGGTATTACGGTATTACGGAATTCCGGAATACCGGCATCTCGTTATTTCGGGATTTCGTCATTCCGAAATGCCGTCATTCCGACCTTACCGCGCCACAATGACTGCGCCATCATTGGGGGCCAGGGTGAGGAGCGTCTTGCCGTGCTTGAGCTTCAGAGGCTTGGCGGTGGGATTGTCTCCGCCGCTGTAGAGCGTGAAGGAGGAGGCGCTGAGCACACTGAGGTCCAGGCTGATAACCAGCTTCTGCGGTTCGGCATTGATGGCTGCGACATACCAGGTGTCGCCATGACGACGAGCCATCACGAGATACTTACCAGGATAGCCATCGATGAAGCGCACTTCGTCCCACGTGGTGGGCACTTCACGCATGAAGTCCATGCTCACAGCAGGAGCATCCTCCAGGTTGTTGGGTGCAAGCGCGAAGTTCTGGATGGGATTCTGGTAGAGGATGGCGGTAGCGAGGCTGAACGTCGAGGTGCAAGGACGCGTGTTGACGTGTCGGTTCTCGCGGGGCTTGTTGTCGCGGTTCATGTACTTGTTCTGGAACGACCCGCCGAACTCCATGCAGCCTACTGTGTTACGCAGCACGGGATGAAGCGTGGCATGGGCGGCTTCGAGGTCGCAATGCCGCTGGTCGAAGACGATGTTCTCGGAGGCCAGGACGGCTTCGGAACCCACATAGTTGGGATACATGCGCTCCCATCCGCGAGGCAGGGTACAGCCGTGGAAGATGACCATCAACCCGTGGTCGTCGGCGTCGCTCAGAATCTCTTCGTAGAGACGCATGGTCTCCTGCTTGTCGCCTCCGAAGAAATCGACCTTGATGCCCTTGACGCCGACGCTCTGCAGCCACTGCATCTCACGCTTGCGTACAACGCTGTTGTCCATGCGATTGACAGGTCCCTGGACAATGTCGTTCCAATAGCCACTGGAACTGTACCAGAGGAAGACATCCACGTTCTTGGAGTGAGCATACTCGATCAGTTTCTCGATGCTCTTGGTAGGATTCTTGGCCGTGCCGTCGGCCACCTTGCCGATGTTGGTGTCCCACCAGTTGTCGATGAGCACGTATTCGTAGCCCATAGCCTGCGCCAGGTCCACATAGCGGCAGATGTCGTCGAAATTGATGGAATCATCCTGCCAGAGGATCCAGCTCCACGTGCCGCGTCCATATTTATATTGATGACTGGTTTCGTACACCGGGCGAACATTGTCCCAAGGTGCTGTGGTTTCGACAATAGGATGCAAGGTGCGCCCCACGGTGAGGGTGCGCCAGGGTGTGACACCCGGGAGGACGATGGCTGCATCGGCTGTGCCGATACCATTCTGTTCCTCGGGCATGGGATAAGCGATGGTGTAGGTATTGACCGCTCCATCGACCTTTAGAGTATTGGCTTGTGCATCACTGAGATGCGAGGCACAATAGTGGCTATCGACACCCGTCTCGCTGACCATCACCCACAGTTCGTCGGCAATGCCTTTCGAACCCTTCGAACCCTTCGTCCCTTCTCCTATCTTTTCATGGAAAAGGCAGGGAAACGTGTAGCCATGGCCATATTGCGAAGGCTGGGACATCGGAGCATCCCAGACATAAAGCTCCTCATAGCTGGGCTTGGTGCGCTTCCACCCGATCATGGCATCGCTCTGCGGGGTGAGGAAGGTAGTGGTGCCATCGGGGAAACTGAAGCTGGTGGCTTCGGAGGTGACACGCACGGCACCCGTTTCGCCCTGCTTGGGCAAGAGATAGCGGAAGGCGACATCGTTGTCGCTCACACGAAATTCCACCTGAAGCTGCTGGTCGCGCGAAGTGGCAAGGGTGGCCAGCAGACGGTTGGCAACATAGTGCACCTGAGACAGCTTGCTGCGGTCGAGGCTATACTGCTCGTCAATCCTTGAGGTCTCGACTGCCTTGATGCTGAAATCGCGGGTGAGGTCCTGCTCGTTGGTCTTCAGTCCAAGCAAGGAAGGACCGACGGCGATGAGTCCGTCATAGGCCACACAATAGAAGGGTTGTCCATCCTGGACATCGAGGGTGACGACCAGCCGTCCGTCGGGACTGCCAACAGTGGCAGCATCGTTGGCCCAAAGCGGCAGCACAGCAACGACTGCCAGAAGAATGAGGGGTGCCTTCATATCGAATCGGTTTGTTTTAATTTGTTTTAAATGGTTAAAGGTAATTACTCGAAATAGTGCTGCAAAGATAATGATTTTTGGAAAAGATGACAAGAATAGATGAAAAAAAAGAATGAATTGGACCAAATTTCGCGATATTATGAAAGAAATCTGCCGGAATTTGTTTGTAAATTAAAAAAAATACTATCTTTGCACCATCAACGATGCACCCACATTGAAAACGCCAATCGATTTCTCACTCTTTTACTAACACTTTATATTACTCAAAACCACATGAAAAAACTGATCTTATCGCTGGCAGCAGGTCTGATGCTGCCCATCTCGCTCCTGGCACAGGACGTACAGCTCAACGTTCATCCCGACCAGGCCAAGAATGTCATCCCGAAGGAAATCTACGGACAGTTTGCCGAACACCTGGGACGCTGCATCTACGGCGGCATCTGGGTGGGTCCCGACTCGGATATCCCCAACGTTCAGGGCTATCGCAAGGACGTGTTTGAGGCGCTGAAGGCACTGGAAGTGCCCGTGATGCGCTGGCCCGGCGGCTGCTTTGCCGACGAATACCATTGGATGGACGGCATTGGCCCACAGGAGAACCGCCCGCGCCTCGTGAACAACAACTGGGGCGGAACGGTGGAGGACAACTCGTTCGGCACCCACGAATTCCTGAACCTCTGCGAACTGCTGGGCTGCGAACCCTACATCTCGGGCAACGTGGGCTCCGGCTCGGTCGAAGAGATGGCGAAGTGGGTGGAGTACATGACCTCCGACACCCAATCGACCATGGCTGAGCTGCGCCGCAAGAACGGACGCGACAAGGCCTGGAAGGTGAAGTACTTCGGCGTCGGCAACGAGTCGTGGGGCTGTGGTGGTGAGATGTCGCCCGAATACTACTCCGACCTCTATCGCCGCTATGCCATCTATGCCCGCAACTATGGCGACAACCGCCTCTATCGCATCGCCTCGGGCGCCAATTCGACCGACAACAACTGGACCGACGTCTGCATGCGCAAGATCGGACATCGAATGAACGGCATCTCGGTACACTTCTATGCCGTACGCGACTGGGGCACCGAGAACGACCCCGAGACCGGCATCCCGATGGGCAAGAAGGGCTGGGCCCTCACCTTTACCGACCAGGAGTACTACAACATCGTGTCGAAGGCTCTGCAGATCGAGGACTGCGTGTTCGATCACATGAAGGTCATGGACCGCTATGATCCCCAGAAGCGCATCGGACTGCTCGTTGACGAATGGGGCACCTGGTACAACGTCGAAAAGGGCACCAATCCCGGCTGGCTCTACCAGCAGAGCACCGTGCGCGATGCCATCGTGGCAGCTTCGTCGCTCGACATCTTCCACAAATATACCGACCGCATCAAGATGGCCAACATCGCACAGGTAGTTAATGTACTGCAGTCGATGATCCTCACCAACGAGAAGAACCCGAAGGATCCCTGTGTACTCACTCCGACCTACCACGTCTTCAAGATGTACAACATCCACAAGGAGGCCACCTACGTTCCTTCGGACCTCTCCTGCAACTACATCAGCGTGAATGCCAAGGAACAGATCCCGACCGTGAGCCGCACTGTTTCGAAGGACCAGAACGGTGTGCTCCACATTTCGCTCACCAACATGGACCTCAACAACCAGCACGTCGTGGCTGTCAACATCGACGGCATGAAGGTGAAGAGCGCCGAGGGTGAAATCATCACCGCCGATGATGTACATGCCTACAACGACTTCGGCAAGGCCGACGAGGTGAAGCCTGCAGCCTTCAAGGGAGCCAAGGTCGATAAGAAGGGGCAGCTCCTCGTGACGCTGCCAGCCCACAGCGTCGTGACACTCACGGTGAAGTAAAAGCTCCTCCCCCATCGAAAAAAAAGAGGGTGTGTCAAAAAGTCAACAGTTTTGGCTTCAGACACACTCTCTATTTTTGTGACACACCGTCTTTTGTATAGGAGGTCAGACGGTCATTAGCAGACAGTTACGGCAACAGACAATTCTGCGTCATACGCTCCATGTATTGCTGGATGATGGCCTTGAGTTCCGTCTCCATCTGCTGTTGCTGGGGAACTTCTCCAATCAGATTATTTTTCATCAGTCGGTCGTCGATACTGTAGATGGCCCGGGTCTTCTGACCATCGAACTGCAGCACATGACCGTGTTTCACGTATTGGTAGATGCCATTGAGGTAGTTGACTGCCCAGGTATCTTCGGCAGGAGTGTTGAGCAGGTCGATGCCGAATCCCATGTAGGGCTGGTCGTAACCAAGATAACCCAGGATAGTGGGCATGATGTCGATCTGCTGGGCAATGGCATCCTGCATGCCGACTCCCATCTCACCCGTGGGATCGTAGAAGATGACTGGCGAGGAGAAGCCGCCGATGTCGGTCTTGTATTCGTCGTGGTTCGACATGTTGGTATGATCGTTGGTGATGGCGAAGATGGTGTTTTCGAACCAGGGTTCTTTCCGGGCACTCTCGAAGAAACGACGCAGGGCGTTGTCGGAATAGCGGATAACCTTGTGGATGGGCATTTCCTCTTCCTTGTACACGTCCTTATAGGGATCGGGCACACGGAAGGGATGGTGGCTCGACAGGGTAAAGACAGCAGCCATGAAGGGCTGGGGCGTCTCGGAGAGCTTCAGGTTCATGTATTGCAGGAAGGGCTCGTCGCTGATGCCCCACCAATCGTCGTAGGCATCGTCGCCCACTGTGCGCTTGTCTGACACGAAATCTTCCCGTCCATAGTACTGCTGGAACTTGGTGGCACGGGCAAATGCCATGAAACCCATCGAACCACGCTCGGCACCGTGATAGAAGGCTGTCGAATAGCCCTTGCCATTCAGGCAGTCGGCGAGGCCGGAGATGGCGTTGTTGGAATAGGGCGAAAGGAAGAAGGGTTCGACAAACATGGGTATCGACGAGAGGATGGAGGGCATGCCGTCGATGCTCTTGCGGCCGTTACAATAGGAATGGGTATAAGTGAGCGACTGGCTTATCAGCGAGTCGAGAAAAGGAGTATATCCCTTGTAATTGCCATCTTCGAGGTGCTTGTTGTAGGCTCCGATATATTCGCGACCGAAACTCTCCAGAATGATAACCACTACATTCTTTGGCCTGAAAGTCAGAGAGTCCGCTGGCTGGTGGACGGGATTGAACACGGCTTCCAGTTCAGCTTCAGTCGGATAGTAATCAGGAAGCTCGAAGACGTTTCTGCCGAAGGTGCGAATGAGCGAGAAGGGGGTATTGAGCACAATACCTGCCTCGGTGGGACGATTGCAGTAGTTATTGGCATTGGAGATGGTGATGGGACGGATGTCTCGGGTCCAGCCGCCTCGCATACCGGCCACACAGAAGGGGGCGAAGCCCAACAGCGAGACAAATGTAACGAGAGCATAGGACTTCCACTTCAACTGACGATAGTCAAGTCCTGGAGTGATGTAGAATCGCCACATGGCATAGGCCAGGAGAGCTGCCAGGAGGAAAAAATACCAATGAGCGACGGCTTCCTGCAAGAAGATGCTTCCCAAATTGTTCTCATTGCTGAACTCGTCGAACACGGTGGCTGTGGTTCGGCGCATGGTGAACGGGAAATAGACGCTATCGCTGAGGTTCATGACCAGGGAGATGGTATTGACAATGACAAAAAGCCAGCGGCAGACAGTATGATAAGTGGGGTTCTCCTTCCTGCTGACAGGCAGCAGCATCATCACCACCCAAAGGACATTCGTATAGAGGATGGCAGAAGTATCGAAAAGGATGCCGCCACGCAGCATTTCCAGCAGGTGGCTGGCCGTGAGGCCTTCGGCAAAGAGCCCCCAGTTCTCGGCAAGGAACGTCAGGCGGGCGATGGAATACACGACATAGGCAATCAGGAGATTGCCAAGTACGGCGATGAGAGGTTTGAAAAGCTTAAAGTATTTCAATGCTGTTGTATTTTAGTTTCGAAAAAAAGAGTTGCTAAAATTGGGCTAGAGAATATAGAGGCACTAGATAATCTAGAAATTCTAGATAATCCAGAAGGTCTAGAGGCTCCAGATAATCTAGATTGTCTAGAAAATCTGGAGATCCCAGTCCCCCTACGGCACAAACACCTTCCGAACCGAACCATCGGAGCGACGGACGATGTTGATACCATGCTGGAGGGCATCCAGGCGATTGCCCTTCAGGTCGTAGATTTCGGCGGGTGAAGCATCTGAGTCGTCGCGGACCTGTTCCAGGCCTTCGCTTTGACCAAATGTGGCATTTATGGCAACACGGCTGGCCGATGCCGGCATCGTGAAACGACAGGTGCTGCCATCGAAATGCTGTGGCGTGGAAGCCCCACCATTGTAGATCACAACGTTCCAGCCAGTTACGATGCGCGAGCCAACGGGATTTCCTTCTTCATCCAAGGATGGATGTCCTTCCAAGGTCACTTCCCGACTCGGGAAATACTTGCCATCGAAGCGGCCTCGTGAAAGAGGTACACCGTTGAAGGTGATGGTGAGACCGGCCAATGTGGTGTCGGCCATCAGCTTGTTGATGTCGGTGGCAATCGGCGTGCCCAGCGAATAGTAGTTGGCCACTTGCGTATAGAAGCTCGACGTGCGACCGCTCAGCCAGTTCTTCGCACTCGAAAGTTCACTGTCGTAGTTGGGCCACCATTGGTTAAAAAGCTTGCGATGATGGGGATATTCGCTCTTGATGAGCCTGTACATCGGCTCCCACACTTCCCAGGTGCCATTGTAGTTCAGGAAGTCGCCCATATAGATGGCACAGCGGTCGGTGAAAGTGCGCAGGAAGTCCTCGTCCTCCATCAGTCGGCGAAAGAGTCTCGTGTGATCAGAACTGTTTGCCCCCCAGTTGTGGCTGTAGTCGTAGTTGGAATCATAGAGCCACTTGAAAATCTGATAGCTGGAGCTTCCCTGTCCGTAAAGGCCCATGACATAGTCCACATCCTTGGCAACGAAACGCCAACGACCACCCTCCTCGCGGGGACGCCACATCATGAAGTTGTTCCCCGGGAAGTCGAAGTTATTGTAGTAGAGGTTCATGATCATGATGTTGATGTACTCGTCGAGGTCCATGAGCTTGTCGTATTCGTCCCACGTGTGACCCTTCTCGGTGTAGAACTCCACAAACTCGTTGTAGCTGTCCCAGGTGCCTTCCTTGAGCTGCTTCCAGTTTTCGACCATGTCGATATCCTCCAGCCCTTCGTAGTTGGTGTAGATGTTGGCCGAGTTGCTTCGCTCGCGGATATTGAGGATGCCCTTGTAGGTGCCGTTCAGGAAGAAGATGGCGGGCTGCCACGCCTGCCAGTCGAGGTCGGTGTGCGAAGCCATGGTACGCTGGCAGATGGCATCGCGCATATACAGATAGTCGAAATCATTGCCAGCATTGCGCAGCATGATCGACTTGTATTTCTTCATTCCCGGACGCTGGTCGGGAAAGAACTCGTACTTGAGGTGCTTCTCACCAAAGCGCTTATTTGCATAGACAACCAAGGTCTTGAGCTGCTGGCCGCGGGAAGCAGCTCCAGCCACACGTGTCTCTCCCAGCTGGTTAAGCTGACTGGCGCTGTCGGCATCGACAAAGAACTCGAAGTTGACAGGCCGACGCCAATCATATTCATAGTTCTTCCGGGAGCTGCTGTAGGTCCCGTTGACGTAGATACCAATCTTCGAGTCGTTGAAGTACTTGTTGTTGGTGACCAGCGAAACGACAGGCAAGGTCATCTCTCGTCCCAGGTACAGGTAGGACTGCGTGGTGGAACGGGGCGAAAGGTAGCCGTCGCAGAAGAGCTTGGCTCGGATGACGCGCGAAGATGAGAATCGGATGGGCGACACGTAGGCCTGACTGTCGCGGGTGGGCTCGCTTCCATCGGTCGTGAAGCGTATCTCGGTGCCCTCAGGTGTGCCTTCGGGCAACGACAAGGTCAGTTCGATGCTCTTCGAACCGGTCAGAACATGTCCTGGCTCGCTGAAAATGGGATCACCCAGGATCTCGGTGCAGATCTGGCCGCAGTTGGCGGAAGCCGGAGTAGGAGTATATTGATAGCCCCACACATCCGAGCCCGTGGTTTCACGGCCATACGAGATGTTGGGTGCAGGTTGTTTCTTTTCGATAAAGACAGAATCGACTATCTGTCCATCGGGGCCAAAGAGATAGACGCCTGCCCCTTTGCCCGAATCGATGCGGAAGGACGTATGCAGCCCCGTGGACTCCTTGTCGCAATAGACCACGACATAGCCCTTCGAAACCAGTCCGCGAGTGGGAAGCTGATAGGCATCGCTACCATCGCGCAAGGTGCCAAGGGAATAGTTCGAAAGCATGACAGTAGCTCCCGAAGCCGGGTTGTAGAGTTCCACCCAGGAGTCGGGGAACTCGTTGAGGTCGTCCATGATACAGTCGATGTTCGACTGCATAACTTCATTGATGATGACCTGTGCAGACAGGACGTAACAGAATGAGAGCGAAAAGAGCAATAGAAGTCTTTTTTTCATCGAGGCATAAACAAACGGACAAAAGGGAGTCTGTACGACTCCCTTTCTATAATATAAAATATGTGTAACTAATTACAGACACGCCTTCCAACGCTCGTAGGCCTCCTTATAGGCGGCAACGTCTTCGACAGGCTTCTCGGTAGCAATGTGCTTCAAGGTCTTGAAGGCGTCATCGCTATCCTTGTAGATGCCAGCGCCAATGCCTGCGCCATAGGCTGCGCCCACCGATCCATCGGTCTCGTAGAGCTCAATGGTGGCTCCTGTCACGGCAGCCAGGGTGCGACGGAAGAGCGGTGAAAGGAAGAGGTTGGCGTGACCGGCCTTGATGGTCTTGATGTCCATTCCCATTCCGGCCATAATCTCCATGCCATAGGCGAACGAGAAGGCGATGCCTTCCTGTGCAGCACGGATGATGTGAGCCTTCTTGTGGATGTTGAAGTTGATGCCATGGATGCTGGCACCGCGATTGACGTTCTGGAGTACGCGCTCGGCACCATTGCCGAATGGAATGACACTGAGTCCCTCGGCTCCTACGGGAACACTTTCGGCCAGGTCGTTCATCTGGCTGTAGCTGATACCCTCGGGGGCTATGGTACGCTTCACCCAGGCGTTGAGGATGCCCGTGCCGTTGATGCAGAGGAGTACACCCAGACGAGTGTCAGGCTGATTGTGGTTGACGTGAGCAAAGGTGTTGACACGGCTGAGCGAATCGTAGTTGACTTCGCCGAGTACACCATAGACAACGCCCGACGTACCACCAGTAGCGGCCACTTCGCCCGGCTTCATGACGTTGAGCGAGAGGGCGTTGTTGGGTTGGTCGCCACCACGATAGCTGATGGGTGTGCCCTCGGGCAGTCCAAGTTCGTCGGCGATGGCCTTGCACACACGACTCTGAATCGAGAAGGTAGGAACGATTTCGGCAATGAGCGACTCGGGGAAGCCAAAGTAGTTCATCACATCCTTCGACACCTCGTTGTTCTTGAAGTCCCAGAACATACCCTCCGACAAGCCCGATACGGTGGTCTTCTTGTCACCGCCCGAGAGGCGCATGGCGATATAGTCACCGGGGAGCATGATCTTATA
>JAEEUA010000015.1 GCA_016286775.1 Bacteroidales bacterium | reverse complement strand
CCTATCATAAAAAGAAAGCCAAGACAAGGTTTCAGTTCAGCAGCTATTTCAGAATGATTGTTGCGACTGTCCTGTCGTTCATCATCGCCCTACTCCCTACTGAATATTTTGGTATCGAGGGCCTCAATGCCGTCCAGCAGCGTGTCATCGCCATCTTCGTCTTTGCAGCCACCATGTGGCTCACCGAGGCCATCCCGTCGTGGTGCACGTCGGTGCTGATCATCGTGGTGATGCTGTTTACCGTGTCCGACAAAGGTCTCACCCCGTTCATGGGTGTCGAAGATGCGATCTATGTGCCCTATAAGAACATCATGCATTGCTTTGCCGACCCGACGATCCTGCTCTTCATCGGCGGCTTTGTACTGGCCATCGGCCTGACCAAGACCAAGCTCGACGTGGTGCTGGCGAAGAAGCTGCTTGCACCCTTCGGCACCAAGCCGACCACGGTGCTGCTGGGCTTTATCCTGGTGACCGCCATCTTCTCGGCCTTCGTCTCGAACACAGCCACGGCAGCCATGATGCTGGCCTTCCTGGCCCCCGTGCTGCGTGCGATGCCCGACGGCTCGAAGGACCGCACCGCCCTTGCCCTGGCCATCCCCATCGGCGCCAATATCGGCGGCATTGCCACCCCCATCGGTACGCCTCCGAACACCATCGTCCTCGGCTACCTGAACGAAAACCTGGGACTCAGCATCTCGTTCGGCGAATGGATGCTCAAGATGGTGCCCCTGGTGGTCTGCCTTCTCGTTGCCGGCTGGATTCTGCTCCGCATCCTGTTCCCCTTCTCGCAGAAGGAGATCAAGCTCGAGATTGACGGCCACTTCCATTCGAACCACCAGGCGTGGATCGTCATCGCGACGTTCATCGTCACGATCTTCCTCTGGTGCTTTGCCGACCTGTTCAACCTGGGCCTCAACTCGAACATCGTCGCCCTGCTCCCCGTTGCCATCTTTGCCTCGACGGGCGTCTTCACGAAGCACGACCTGGAGGAGATCAACTGGTCGGTGCTCTGGATGGTTGCCGGCGGCTTTGCGCTGGGTGTTGCCCTCAACGTCACCAAACTCTCAGAGGTGCTGGTAGCCTCCATTCCGTTTGACCAGTGGAGCCCGCTGCTCGTGATGGTCATCTCGGGCCTGGTCTGCTTCGGCTTCTCGAACTTCATCAGCCACTCGGCTGCCGCCTCGCTGCTCACCCCGGTGCTGGGCGTGGTGGCCGGCGCGATGGTTGCCGGCGGCACGCTGACCCAGGGCGGCCTGTCGCAGATGCTCATCGGCGTGGCCATTGCCGCTTCGGTTTCGATGATCCTGCCCATCTCGACGCCACCGAATGCCATTGCCCATTCCACCGGCTTCATCCAGCAGAAGGATATGATCAAGGTCGGCCTCATCATCGGCCTGCTGGGTCTCGTCATCGGCTATGGCTGGATGTTCCTCGTCTTCTGACACACAACCCATCTAATTCCTATTATTTACTATGAAAAAGATTTTGACCCTCGCAGCTGCGATTGCTATTGCACTGCCGGTTTGGGCCGAACAGCCCGAAACCAACGTGACCAATGCATCCGAGAATCCCTCGACCGTGACGTCGGAGGACGAGCCATCAGGCTTCTTCACCTCGATGCTCAACAATGCCATCGAAAGCGCCATGGACCCACAGGGTCCGACCAGTGGCCGGCGGAGCGCTCCCGCTGACGCCAAGGATGACAAACCCCACTACGGCCGCACCGTGACCGGATTTGCTTCGGCACCGAAGTTCGGCGGCTACTACATCGGCCGCTACTCCTACAGCGACCAGGCCGGCTCACACGGCGGAGCAGGCTTCAACCAGCGCCTCATCCGTGCCTACGTCGATGGCACCATCTTCAAGGACTTCAAGTACCGCATCCAGGTACAGTGCAACAACGCCTCGTTCCACATGAAGGACGTCTTCATCGAGTGGCAGCGCTACAGTTTCTTCAAGATCAAGGTAGGCCAGTACAAGCGTGCCTTCGGCTTCGAGAACCCCATGAACCCCTGGGACATCACCGCAGGCGACTACTCGCTCTTCACCAAGGCCCTCACCGGCCATGACGACTATGTGAAGAAGGCAGCCGGTGCAAGTTCCGACTCGGACGGCGGACGTGACCAGGGCGTACAGATCCAGGGCGACTTCGGCAAGATGAAGGGCGGCTACGACCTCATCCACTACCAGATCGGCCTCTGGAACGGCCAGGGCATCAATGCCAGCGACGCCGACGGCAAGAAGGACCTCATCGGCACCCTGCAGGTGCAGCCCATCAAGAACCTCTTCGTCGGCTTCTTCGGCTGGCACGGCGACTACATCTATGGCGGCAAGGAGTACAGCAAGAACCGCTATGCCTTCGGCCTGAAGTACGACAACAAGGGCTGGACACTGCGCGGCGAATGGGGCCACGGACAGTCGAATCTCGGCAAGGCTGACGCCTGGTACGTCATCGGCGGCATGCCCGTGAACGACTGGTGGAAGGTTGCTGCCGAATACCAGTGCTACCGCCTCCACAAGACGTGGAGCAACTCCCACAACATGTACTCGCTCATCTCGAACTTCCAGCTCCACAAGAACCTGATGTTCCAGATCCAGTACAACTACAACAACAAGCGCTCGCTCGGTGATAACGCAAACTACAACGAGATCTGGGGCGAGTTCTACTTCCGCTTCTAACCGAACAACATTGGGATTTCCCTGCTTCTCCCCCTCCCGTCCCGAGAGGGGGAGATTCGTTTTTAGGGCCCCTCTGCACCACTTTTCTTGCAAACTATACGATGCAAACCTCCCGCTTTAGGGGAGGTTGCATCATTTTTTCGCCCAAATAAATACCAACGTATCAAGATATTTCATATCTTTGCGCGCGATTTGTGGACGCATGTCAAGAACGGGACTTCGCCAAACCACAAGCCAGATCAATCGAAAATATAATTGTTAACATTCAAAATAGAAATGATGACCGCAAAAGAAATCCGCGAGAGCTTCCTGAAGTTCTTTGCTTCGAAGGGCTGCACCATTGTCCCATCGGCACCGATGGTCCTCAAGGGCGACCCGACCCTCATGTTCACCAACGCTGGCATGAACCAGTTCAAGGATATCATCCTCGGCAATGTCGAGAAAAAGTTCAGCCGTGCCGCCGACAGCCAGAAATGTCTGCGCGTCAGCGGCAAGCACAATGACCTCGAGGAGGTGGGCCACGACACGTACCACCACACGATGTTCGAGATGCTCGGCAACTGGTCGTTCGGCGACTACTTCAAGGAGGAGGCAATCTCGTGGGCCTGGGAATACCTGGTCGACAAGCTGCAGCTCGACCCGAAGAACCTGTATGCCACCGTCTTCGAAGGTTCGAGCGAAGAAGGCCTGGACCGCGACAACGAGGCAGCCGCCATCTGGGAGCGCTTCCTGCCGAAGGACCACATCCTGAACGGCAACAAGCACGACAACTTCTGGGAGATGGGCGATACGGGCCCTTGCGGACCCTGTTCGGAAATCCACTACGACAGCCGCTCGGACGCCGAGAAGGCACAGACACCCGGCCGCGAGCTCGTCAACAAGGACCACCCGCAGGTCATCGAGATCTGGAACCTCGTCTTCATGCAGTACAACCGCAAGGCCGACGGCAGCCTTGAGAGGCTTCCTGCCCACGTCATCGACACCGGCATGGGCTTCGAGCGCCTGGTGCGCACCCTGCAGGGCAAGACCTCGAACTACGACACCGACGTATTCCAGCCCATCATCCAGGTGATCGGTGCCCTCAGCGGACACACCTACGGACAGGACGAGAAGACCGACGTGGCCATGCGCGTCATCGCCGACCACATCCGCACCATCGCCTTCGCCATCACCGATGGACAGCTGCCCAGCAACGCCAAGGCCGGCTACGTCATCCGCCGCATCCTGCGCCGCGCCGTGCGCTATGCCTATACCTACCTCGGCCAGAAGGAAGCCTTCCTCTACAAGCTCCTGCCGGTCCTCGACGAGACTATGGGAGACGCCTATCCCGAACTGAAGGCTCAGAACGAGCTCATCGTGAAGGTCATCAAGGAGGAGGAGGACAGCTTCCTGCGCACCCTTGCCGGCGGCATCAAGCGCCTCGAGGGCATCATGGCCGACACCAAGGCCGAGGGCAAGACCGTCATCGACGGCAAGGAGGCCTTCACGCTGTTCGACACCTACGGTTTCCCGCTTGACCTCACCGAGCTCATTGCCCGCGAGAACGGCATGACCATCGATGAAGAGGGCTTCCGCATAAACATGCAGGCCCAGAAGGAACGCGCCCGCAACGCTGCCGCCGTCGAGAACGGCGACTGGGTGGAGCTACATCCCGGCACCACCGAATTTGTGGGCTACGACTTCCTGGAGGCCGAGACCGAGGTGCTGCGCTACCGCAGCATCAAGCAGAAGAACAAGACGTTCTACCAGATCGTGCTCGAAAAGACGCCCTTCTACGGCGAGATGGGCGGCCAGATCGGCGACAAGGGCGTGCTCGTCTTCGGCGAAACCGACACCCTGAAGGTCATCGACACCAAGCGCGAGAACAACCTCGCCGTCCACATCGTTGACCGTCTCCCCAACGACATCACCGCACCCGTGGTGGCCAAGGTCGATGAAGAGTCGCGCATCGCCATCGAATGCAACCACACCGCCACCCACATCCTCGACTACTGTCTTCGCAAGGTGCTGGGCACCCACGTAGAGCAGAAGGGCTCGTATGTCAGCAGCGATAGCCTGCGCTTCGACTTCAGCCACTTCCAGAAGGTCACCGATGCCGAGCTTCGCGAGGTGGAGCATCTGGCCAACCAGATGGTGCGCCAAAGCATCGCCCTGGAGGAGCACCGCAACATGCCCATCGACGAAGCCCGCCAGATGGGTGCCATCGCCCTCTTCGGCGAGAAGTACGGCGACGAGGTGCGCGTCGTGAAGTTCGGCCCCAGCGTGGAGCTCTGCGGCGGCACCCACATCAGCAACACCGGCCGTATCGGCATGATCCGCATCGTGTCGGAGTCGTCGGTAGCTGCTGGCGTACGCCGTATCGAGGCCATCACCGGCAAGGCTGTGGAAGGCATGCTCGACAACATGCAGGACACCTTGCGCAGCCTCAGGGAGATGTTCAACAACGCCCCCAACCTCGTCAGTGCCATCAAGCACCAACTCGACGAGGACAGCTTCATCAAGCACCAGCTTGCCGAGCTCAAGAAGCAGCAGGAGCAGCAGATCAAGCAGCGCTTCGCCTCAAAAGCCGTCGAGATCAACGGCATGAAGGTCATCAAGATCGTCTGCCCTCTGGAGCCCGATTCGATCAAGAACATCGCCTTCCAGCTGCGCCAGGAGAACGAGAACACCATCGTCGTGGCCGGCACCAGCTTCCAGACCAAGCCTCTGCTCACCGTTGCCATCAGTGACGACATTGTCAAGCAGGGCTTCCTCCAGGCAGGCCAGCTTGTCAAAGCAGCAGCCAAGTTCATCTCGGGCGGTGGCGGCGGCCAGCCCCACTTTGCCCAGGCAGGCGGCAAGGACGAAGACGGCATCCCCGCTGCAGTCGATTTCATCCTCGATACCATCAAGAAGTGACCCTTCCTGATTCCGTTGCAGATTTTCCATTAATCACAAAAACGACAAAGCCTTGAAGCCAAGACTTATCTCCACCCTGTTCGTATTCGTCACGTCTGTCTCTCTTCTTCTGGCCGATGCCCGCATCAAGTTCACGACCAGTTCGCACGACTTCGGCACCATCCAGGAGAAGGACGGTGATGTGACGGCCCGTTTCGAGTTCACCAATGTCGGTGACTCCCCCCTGCTCATTACCCGTGCCACGGCCACCTGCGGATGCACCACCCCCGAGCATCCCAAGAAGCCCCTGCGCCCCGGCGAGAAGGGTGAGATCGTGGTCACCTACCATGCCAAGGGACGTCCCGGACCGTTCGACAAGAGCATCAACGTCTATTCGAACGACGCCAAGAACGAGCGTGTGCTGCTCACCATCACGGGCAACGTCGTCAGCTCCACCGGCGTGCGCGAGACGTTCACCGAGGAACTGGGCGGCGGCCTGCGCGTCAAGACCCTTTCGCTCAACTTCTTCGATGTCTATCCCGGTCGCAACAACCGTACCCGCACCCTCGCTGTCTATAACGAGGGCGACACCCCGATGACGCTCACCTACCGCAACGTGCCCAAGCACATCCACATCGACTGCGACCCCCAGGTCATCGAACCCAAGCAGCAGGGCCGCGTGCTGGTCACCTTTGAAACCGACAAGGCCTCCGACTGGGGACCCCGCACCGACTCCATCCAGATCTACGTGAAGGGCCAGGAGACGCGCATGAAAAACAATCGCATCACCCTGCTGGCCGACATCTGGGAGGACTTCAGCAAGCTCACCAGGGAGCAGCGCCAGAACGCGCCCGAAATCGAGGTGTCGAACACCATCATCGACTTCGAGCGTGGCAGTAATGCCCGCACCCGCGAGCTCACCGTGCGCAACACCGGCAAGGAGACGCTGCAGATACGCAAGGTGGTAAACGACGACAACGAGGCATTCCAGACCTCGCTCGACAAGACGTCCCTCAAGCCCGGCGAAGCCGCCCGCCTGCGCATCACGTTCACGCCCTCGAAGACGAAGAAGCGCTCCATCAACCAGCACCTCACCATCATCAGCAACGACCCGAGCAATTCGCGCGTCATCGTCAACGTGCAGGCAGCGAAGTGATTTTGTACAACACGATGCGACACAACCTTCGTGTTGCAGACCAAAAAATGCCAAATATAGGTTTCAAAGCAGTCTTATCTAGCAAAATAATGAGCCTCGAAAGTTCATTATTTTGCTTTTTCTGTGCATAATACACTTTTTTATTTGTAAATTTGCAACGTAATTATGTTACGCAAGACAATAGAAACAATCTAAAATCCAAATTTCATTAAAACTATAAAAGCAATGGCAACTTATTTGACTAACGACAAACTCGTTATTGTTGGCGCCGCTGGCATGATTGGCTCCAACATGGTTCAGACCGCTCTCACCATGAGAATGACCCCGAACATCTGCTTGTACGACGTGTACGCCCCCGGTCTGGAAGGCGTAGCCGAGGAGATGTTCCACTGTGGTTTCGAGGATGCCAACATCACTTGGACTACCGACGTGAAGGAAGCCTTCACCGATGCCAAGTACATCATTTCTTCCGGTGGTGCTCCCCGTAAGGCCGGCATGACCCGCGAGGACCTCCTGAAGGGCAACTGCGAGATCGCACGCGGTCTTGGCGAGGACATCCAGGCCTACTGCCCCGATGTCAAGCATGTTGTTATCATCTTCAATCCTGCCGACCTCACCGGTCTGGTTACCCTGCTCTATTCCGGCTTGAAGCCCAGCCAGGTCACCACACTTGCTGCCCTTGACTCCACCCGTCTGCAGAGCGCACTGGCCAAGAAGTTCCATGTACTGCAGTCCAAGATCACCGGCTGCCGCACCTTCGGCGGTCACGGCGAGCAGATGGCCGTGTTCGGAAGCAAGGTAAAGGTGGGCGACCGCGTCCTTTCCGACCTCATCGGTACACCCGAATTCTCGAACGAGGAATGGGAGGAGATGAAGAAGGCCGTCACCAAGGGTGGCGCCAAGATCATCGAGCTCCGCGGCCGCAGCTCGTTCCAGAGCCCCTCGTACTGCGCTGTCGAGATGATTCGTTCGGTGATGGGCGGCGAGCCTTTCCGCTGGCCAGCCGGCACCTACTGCAACGATGCCAAGTACAACCACATCATGATGGCCATGGACACCACCATGGACGAGCGTGGCTGCACCTACGTCAATCCAACGGGCACTCCCGAGGAGATGGCAAGCCTCGACGCTTCCTACGAGCACCTCTGCAAGATGCGCGACGAGCTCGTAACCCTCGACATTGTTCCTCCTATCTCTGAGTGGAGCAAGGTCAACCCCAACCTCTAATCCTCTTCCGGATACCGATAGGCCCCCGCTCCAGATTCTGGGGCGGGGGCTGCTTTTTTCGACGTGCCGCCTTCCTCTTCTCCTCCTCGCTCACACTTCGCACACACCTTCAACACACGACACTCCCCATGCGCACACCCCTCCTCGCCACCTTGTCCCTGCTCCTGTTCCCCTGCACCCTTTCGGCCGAAGGGCAAGCCCTTTCGTCCTGCCTCGACCAGATGTCGTTCGCTGCCCATTGGACCCTCGAAAGCGAATCGCCCGACGCACAGGTCCGTTTCCTGGGTGACACGCTCGAGGTGGTGGCTCCCAAGGGACTGACCCTCTGGCGCAACGAGAGGATGGAGGGACGCACCGTCATCGAATACGACGCCTGCCTGATGGACGAAGGCGAGCCCACCGACCGCGTGAGCGACCTCAACTGCTTCTGGATGGCTACAGACCCTGCCGTGAGCGACGGCTCGGTTTTCCGCCGACTCAGGCAGCGGCAAGGCGTTTTTCGCAACTGCTACACGCTGCAGCTCTACTATGTGGGCTATGGCGGCAACCACAACACGACCACGCGCTTCCGCCGCTACCAGGGCGAAGCCAACCAAGGCGGCGACTTCTTTGCCCGGCAGAAGAGAGGCGAGGAGGTCTCCTTCCCCGTGCCCGCTATCCTCGAGGAATACACCGACGGGGCGCACCTCAATGTCGCTAACCAATGGCGCCACATCCGCATCGAGGCCGACGGCATCCGCATCCGCTACTTCATCGACGGCGAATGCCTTGTCGATTTCCGCGACCCCTCGCCGCTCACCTGCGGATGGTTCGGCGTGCGCACCACGTGGAGCCGCCTGCGTCTGGCCAATTTCTCGTGCTATACCGAGCCCCTTTCCGAACAGCCTGCCACGGGCATCACCCTTCGTTGGATTGAACGTCCCTCGGAGGATTCGCTGGCCGTCCGTTTCGGCGTTCCCTTTGAACGGGGCAAGGTTCAGCCCGACGATCGGTTCTGCCTCAACGGCGCAGACGTCGAAAGCTATCCGCTGGCCTACTGGCCTGACGGTTCGCTCAAGTGGGGCGGCTTCACGGGCCTGGTCGCCAATGCCGAAAGCTATTCGCTACGCCAGCTGTCAGCCGCTGAGGTGAAGGCAAGACGAAAGGCCGCTTCGAGGCAACGTGTTCCACAGGGCATCGAATTGCAAACCACTCCCGAACAGTACATCATCCGCAACGGAGACGACCTCCTCTATCTGCCCTGCAGAGCGGACGCCACCTGCCTACTCGACAGCCTGCTCCACGAGGGCCAGACGTCGTGTGAGCGCCTCCGCGTCTGTGCTGACGAGCACGACGGCCGGCTCGACAGCATCCGCATCGAACGGCAGAGCGACCAGCAGCTGGTGGTCAAGGCCTGCGGAACCGCCGACGGCCTCCCCTTCATCGTGCGCCTGTACGTCACTTCGGGCTGCTCTGCCATTCGCATCGTCCATTCGCTAGTCTATAACCGAACTGCCAGTCAGACCGCACCGCGCAGCCTCTGCATCCGTGCCGAGGTTCCCCTGCAGCAGCAGAACTACAACCGCCACGTGGCCTTCACGCTCGACGAAGGCCGGCTCTGGCACGAACCCGTACAGCCTGTTACAGGCCGGCGCAGTCTTTCGCTCGATGGCAACGGTCGCGGACCCGAAACGATGTACCACCAGCAGATGCTCGGCCAGGCCTTGCCCGAACCCGAGGCGTTTGACGACCGTAATCGGGGATATCTCCGCGATTGGGCCTCGTGGGACCGCTATCGCCTCTCGCAGCTCCTAGACGAAGGATTCTCGGTCCGCAAGAGCGCCAAGCCTGCACCACAGACGCCCTGGATCGGCACGCTGACGGGACGGCGCAGCACGGGAGGATGCTTTGTCGGCGAAACCGGTCACGGTCTGGCACTGGCTATGCACGACTTCTGGCAAAGCTATCCCTCGACACTCCTCGTCGAAGGGGCCACACAGCCGCGCGCCACCGTATCGCTTTACATCTGGTCGCCCGAAGCCGAAGCCATGGACCTGCGCCACTACGACACCGAAGCTCACGGCCTGGAAGCCTCCTACGAGGACATCCAGGAGGGCATGAGCACGCCCGAAGGCATCGGACGCACCTCCACCCTGATGCTCCAACCCACGTCGGGCTATCCAGGTGACGAGCGGCTCACTTCGCTCTTCCGCACATTGACGCAAGACCCGCAGCTCGTCTGCACGCCCGAGTACCTGCATGCCCAGCGCGCCTTCGGCGTATGGAGCCTGCCCGACACGCTGTACGCCGACGTCGAGCGGCAGCTCACCTACTGGGCCGACTTCATGGCCGACGAAGTGGATCGACGCCATTGGTACGGCTTCTGGAACTACGGCGACATCATGCACGCCTTCGACAACGAGCGGCAGGAGTGGCGCTACGACATCGGCGGCTTCGCTTGGGACAACACCGAGCTGGCCTCCAACATGATGCTATGGTACAACTTCCTGCGCACCGGGCGTGCCGACCTCTAGCGGATGGCCGTCGCCATGACACGCCACACCAGCGAGGTCGATGTCTATCACGACGGGCCGTTCAAAGGCCTCGGTTCGCGCCACAACGTAAGCCACTGGGGATGCGGTTCGAAGGAGGCACGCATCAGCCAGGCCCTCTGGAACCGTTTCTACTACTACTTGAGCGGAGGCGACGAGCGGCTGGGCGAACTCATGTCGGCGCAGCGTGACCTCGACACACTGCTCTACCGCATCGACCCCATGCGCCTGGCCGAACCGCGCGGCCTCTATCCCTGCACAGCGCCTGCCCGTCTGCGCATCGGCCCCGACTGGATGGCCTACGCCGCCAACTGGATGACCGAATACGAGCGCACCCGCAATCCCCGCTACTGGCAGAAGCTGCTCACTGGCATGGAGAGCATCAGCCGGCTTCCCCAGGGCATCTTCAGCGGCCCTAAGGCATTGGGCTACGACCCCGCCACGGGCCAGGTGAGCTGGGAGGGCGACCCGAAGATGGAGAACACCAACCACCTGCTCTCGCTGATGGGCGGCACCGAATTCATGGGCGAGCTGCTGGGCTACGACGAGGTGCCCGACGCCTGGCGGACCACCTGGCTCAACTACTGTGCCGAATACCGCCCGCGTGCCATCCGTGGCAAGCGCAACGGCTATCCCATGGCCCGTCTGGCCGCCTATGCCCATTGGCAGTCTGCCCTTCGTACGACCACCGTATCACGTACCGAGCTCTTCGAGGGCACGATGGCCGAATACGAACGCGCCATCCCTACACCCGAACAATTTTCGACCAACGGCATCTCCACCTGGACCCTCGACGCTATCTATCTGCTCGAGGTTTGTCCGCCTCCGCTCCGCACGAATGGCCTGAATCCGCCGCAAAAATAGGGTATTTTCGAGCAAAATACCCCCAAATGGATTCTTTCGCCCATTTTTTGTCAAAAAAAAGTTCGCCATTGGGATTTTTTTAGTACCTTTGCAACATGAACGAAGAAGAAAAACAACAGTTCCGTCAGGCCATCGACGAGGCCGTGAAGGTGCTCAACCGAGGAGGCGTCATCCTTTACCCCACCGACACCGTGTGGGGCCTGGGCTGCGATGCCACCAACAGCGAGGCGATCCGCCGGATCTTTGCCATCAAGCGCCGCGATGACTCCAAGGCCATGCTCTCACTGGTCGATGCCGTGGGTCGCGTCGATTATTATTTCTCGCGCGTGCCCGAGATTGCCTGGGACCTGTGGGAAGTGGCCGACAAGCCCCTAACGCTGATTCTTCCCCGTGCCCGCAACGTCGCCCCTGAGCTCATCGCCGACGACGGCACCATGGGCATGCGCATCACCAGCGAAGCCGTCAGCCACGCCCTCTGTGCCCGCCTCAAGCGGCCCCTGGTGAGCACCAGCGCCAACGTCAGCGGACAGCCCACGGCACGCTGCTTTGCCGACATCAGCGACGACATCAAGCTCGCTGTCGACTACATCGTCCCCCTCCGTCAGAACGAATCCTCCAACCCGCCCCCATCGGGCATCATCAAGGTGGGAGACGGGGGAGAAGTGCAGGTAATAAGATGAATCAAAACGCGCAACGTATCCGATATATCCTGGGCGACCTGCTGGCCACTGCAGCCGGCTGGTTGAGCTTCTATATATACCGTTTTGACATCACGGGCTTCCTCACCGTTCCCACCTTGCGCGAGTACCTGACCCTGCCGCAGGTCGAGCTCAACCTGATTCTCGGCCCCCTTGCCTGGCTGGCGCTCTATGCCTTTTCGGGCTACTACCAGAACCCCTATTTCAAGTCGCAGACCAACGAGCTGCAGGTTACCTTCTGGACGGTGGTTGTCGGCACGCTCGTGGCATTCTTCGCCATGGTCATCGACGATGTGCCCTTCATCAACGACGAGAACATCGCCCTGCTGAAGATTGTCCACATCTCTCCCAAGACCTATCTGCAAATCCTGCTGACGATGTTCGGGTGCGTCTTCGTGCCCGTCTATCTGGTGCGCTACTTCATCACCCATCGCGTCAATAGCCGGATCCAGAGCGGACGCCTCGGACTGCGCACACTCCTCATCGGCGAAGGCAAGGCCGCCCAACTGCTGCAGCGCGAGCTCAAGGCCGAGAAGCGCCAGAACGGCTACCTCATCCTCCGCACCGTGCCCGACAACGCCACCATCGACGAGATACGCCGTGCTGTGGAAGAGCACCACATCGAGGCCTTCCTCCTTGCTCCCGAACGGCACGACGCCCGCATCATCAACCACCGCGTCTATGAACTGCTGCCCTTCGAGCTGCCCATCCGCATGAAGGCCAGCAACGAGGAGATCCTCAACGGGCAGGTCCACACCGATTCGCTCACCTCCCTGCCGATGATCCAGTATAGCACCGACCTGCTCAGCCCCTTCAAGCGCAATCTGAAGCGCCTGGCCGACATCCTGAGCTCCGTGCTGGCACTCATCCTGCTGTCGCCCCTCTTCCTTGTCGTCGCCTTCATCATCCGGCGCGACTCCCCGGGACCCGTGTTCTTCAGCCAGGAGCGCATCGGGCGTAGCGGCAAACCCTTCCGCATCTACAAGTTCCGTTCGATGCGCACCGATGCCGAGAAGGACGGTCCACGCCTATCCTCGACCATCGACCGACGCATTACCCATGTGGGCCGCTATCTGCGCAAATACCGCATCGACGAGCTGCCCCAGTTCTGGAATGTGCTGCGCGGCGACATGAGCCTTGTCGGACCTCGTCCCGAGCGCGACTACTACATCCGCCAGATCATGGACATCGCGCCCTACTATTCGAAGCTCCTCCAGGTGCGCCCCGGCATAACCTCGTGGGGAATGGTCAAGTACGGCTATGCATCCACCATCTTCCAGATGGTCGAACGCATGCGCTATGACCTGATGTATATCAACAACTGCTCCATCGCCGTCGATCTCAAGATTCTCGGTTTCACCGTCCGCACGGTGCTCACCGGTAAAGGCATTTAGACACCATCCATGTTCGCACTCATCAACAACCTGGTCCGACGCATAGTCACTTGGCGGGAGAAGCATCTCACCGAGCAGCAGTTCGTCCTCGTCCTTGCCTTCTTCACCGGCCTGGCAGGGGCGGTTGCTGCATTGGTTCTGAAGCACCTCATCCACACCTTCCAGCACCTGCTGACGATGTACTTCGTGGTCGATGGAGCCAACTACCTCTACCTGCTCTACCCTGTGGTGGGTATCCTCATCGCAGGCCTCTTCGTCCGCTATGTGGTGCGCGACGACATCGGGCACGGTGTCACCAAAATCCTCTACGCCATCTCGCAGCGCAAGTCCATCATCAAGGCGCACAACATGTACACCTCGGTCATCGCCTCGTCGGTCACCATCGGCTTCGGTGGATCGGTGGGTGCCGAGGCGCCTATCGTGCTCACGGGTTCGGCCATCGGCTCGAACCTGGGACGCCTGTTCCGTATGGACCAGCACACGCTCATGATCCTGCTGGGCTGCGGCGCCACGGCGGGCATTGCCGGCATCTTCAAGGCACCCATCGCCGGACTGCTGTTCACGGTCGAGGTGCTGATGCTCGACCTCACAGCCTACTCCATCATGCCGCTGCTCATCTCGGCGGTAACCGCCGCCTCGGTAGCCTATATCGTCGAAGGTTCGCGCGCTCTGTTCTACTTCACCGAAACGATGGACTTCTCCATCGAACGCCTGCCCTACGTGGTGCTGCTCGGCATCTTCTGCGGCTTCGCTTCGCTCTACTTCACGCGTACCACCTTCGTGGCCGAAGACTTCTTCAAACGCATCCGCAGCCCCTGGCAGAAGTGGATGATCGGCGGCCTCTTCCTCAGCATCGTCATCTTCCTCTTCCCACCGCTCTACGGCGAAGGCTACGATGCCATCCAGTACATCTACAACGGACAGTATCATGAAATCACCGCGGGCTCGATCTTCTACGACCTCGACCGCACATCGCTGGCTCATGGCATCCCCAATTCCACGTTCTGGGTGCTCTCGGGCTTCATCCTGCTCGTCATGCTCACCAAGTCGTTCGCCACGGCAGCCACCAACGGAGGCGGCGGATGCGGTGGCACATTCGCTCCCTCGCTCTTCCTGGGCAACTTCGCCGGATTCCTCTTCGCCTATATGTTCAACAAGGCAGGCATCTTCACCTTCCTCTCCGAGCAAAACTTCGCCGTGATGGGCATGGCTGCTGTGATGTCGGGCGTCATGCATGCCCCCCTCATGGGTGTCTTCCTTTCGGCCGAACTGACGGGACGATTCGACCTCTTCCTCCCTCTGATGCTGGCCTCATGCCTCTCCTTCGGCACCATCCGAATCTTCGAACCCTACTCCATCTATACCCGCCGACTGGCTCTCAAGGGCGAGCTTATCACGCACCACAAGGACAAGGCCGTGCTCACCATGCTCAGCCTCGACGACCTCATCCTGCACGACTATCCCGTGCTTCGTCCGCAGATGCTACTCGGCGAACTCGTCAAGCTCATCTCCACGCAGGCCCACAACCACTTCCCCGTGTGCGACGACGAGGGCACCTTCGTCGGCATCGTCACCCTCAACGACCTGCGCAACATCATGTTCCAGCCCCGTCTATACGAACGGATGAAGGTGGCCGACATCATGATCGGACCCAAGGGCAAGATACCGTCCGACATGAACATGGCCGAAGTGATGAACCTCTTCGACACCACCGGAGCCTGGACACTGCCCGTCATCGACAACCAGGGCCGATACGTCGGCATGATGTCGCGCCAGCATCTCTACGAGACCTACCGAGCCCTGCTCAAGCAGTTCAGCGAGGACTGATCGGTCCCGCTTTCGTTCGAAATGGCAGCACCTTCGTCCGAAAAAACAGGTCCCGATTAAACCGAATTGTCCGTACGCGGTCATAATGCTGAAACTGAACAGAAACTAAAAACCTATTACGATTATGAAAAAGACAATCTCCCGCATCAGCGCCCTGCTTCTCATCCTGGCAGTAGGCATCACCTCGGTCATGGCACAGCCCGGCCGTCGTCATCATCGGAGCGGCTATCGCGGCGACGGCTTCATCCGTGGCATGCGCGATGTCCACACTGTGGCCAGCACCGCCATGTTGGGCTATGGCATAGCCTCACTCGACGACTATACGGGCATCCGTTTCGGCTATAACGCTGCCACGCTGCGCACCGACGGTTTCGAGGAAGTGTCCAACGACTTCCAATCGGGCGCCAGCGTCGGCATTGTCTTCGGCTGGTATCTTGGCAACTCCCCCCTTATCATCGAACCCGGCCTCTACTACTCATTCAAGGGAGGCAAGCTCGATGGCTATGAGCGCGACTGGGATATGCGCACCCGCCTGAAGACCAATATGCACATGTTCGAAATCCCGCTCGTATTCAAATATGAGGTACAGTACCACAATGCCGGTGTGTGCCTCCATCCCTTCTTCGGCGGCTTTCTGGCCTTCGGTATCGGTGGCAAGACCAAGAGCGTGGAGGGCGGCCACAACGACAGCTGGGACACATTCTCCGACGGTGAGGGCCAGCTTGGCCGTACCGACGCAGGACTCCGTCTGGGCTGCGGCCTCGGCGTGGATCACTTCTTCCTTGAGCTCGCCTACGACATCGGTCTCGTCAACCTGGCCAGCGACAACTACAACTACTTCGGCTTCAACAACTACGACAGCGCCATCCGCAGCCACACCCTCAGCATAGGGCTTGGATTTAACTTCTAATGGTTCTGCAAGATTCATAGTTTCGGCATCCTCGATATACCGGAATAACGGTTTCCGTGATACGGGTATATCGTGATGCCGTAATACTGGAATACCGAAATCACGCCCCCTCTTTACCTTTCCTAACCCCTCATAACCTTTCCCATGCTCATCTCCCTTCACGTCGAATACCAGGCACAATGGGGCGCACAGCTCTACGTCACCACGGGCATCAAGCCCAAGTTTGGGCAGAAGCTGACCAGGGATACCATCGAAATGGACAACGATGGCCGCGGCAACTGGTTTGTGGATGTCGATGCCGAACGGCTCACCGGCACGCCCTATCACTATGTTCTGGCCTATCAGCGCCGCGTAGTCCGCAACGAGTTCGGCAACGGACATTTCATAGCAGGCATCACAGAAGCAGAAGGCGTACCCACGCTCCGCGTCTGGGACAGTTGGCGACGACTGCCGCAGATTCGCAGTTTCTTCTCCCTCGCATTCCGTCCGCACAAGCGCGACAAGCAGAAGCTGTCCGACCATCCCTTCCCTGCCGTCGATGTGCTCGAGCCCGACCGGTTCATCCTCGTCTGCGAGGCAGGCAACCTCAAGGACGACTGGGAACTTGCCCTCATCGGCAACGTCCCCGAGCTTGGAGCATGGCAGACCGAAAGCGCCCTCCCCATGCAGCAGATCAGCCGTAACCTCTGGAGCATCAGCATTCCGCGCACCACACTGAAGTTCCCACTGCGCTTCAAGTTCATCGTCGTCAGCCGCCGAACCCGTCAGTTCATCGCCTGGGAGGACTGCACCAACCGCTTCTTCGAACCCAGTGTCCTCGACCCCGGCGACACCCTCCTCATCTGCAACCAGCGCTTCACTCGCCCTGCTTTCGATGACAAGAACGAAAACCGATAGATAGTAATCCTATCATTCGCAAATAACGAGCATAATAGAACATGAAGCGCTGGAGACCGACCATCTCCGGCGCTTCTCTTTTTTCGCCAATAGGCGCGAACACAAAAAAGCCCTGAAGAAACGAATCTTCAGAGCTTTCGGTTTGACCATACAGATGGTCGGGGTGACCCGACTCGAACGGGCGGCCTCTACGTCCCGAACGTAGCGCGCTACCAACTGCGCCACACCCCGTGGGAACCTGCAGCCATCTGCCTAATCAAAAATATGATGGCTGCAGGAAAAGGGAATTAATCCTGGTTGAGGTTGATGCGACGGAAAGCGGTCACGGTAAGACCCTTCTGAGCCTTGTCCATATACTGCTGTACGTTGATCTTCGCATCGTTGATGAACTCCTGCTCAACAAGACAGTTGTCCTTGAAGAACTTCTTCAAGCGGCCCTGTGCAATGTTGGCAATCATCTGCTCAGGGAGGTTTGCAGCCTTCTCGGCGCTGACCTTAGCGCGAATCTCGCGCGCCTGCTTGCCTTCTTCAGCAGTAAGCCATCCCTTGGCGGTGTAGCTCTCGATGTGATCCTCGGAATCGACCAGAGCGGGGTTGATGCCAGCCTTCTTGAGGGCTGCATCGACAGCCTTGGCAACCTGCTCAGCCTTGGTCTTCTCGATAGCGATTGCGAGCTCGTCGTCCTTCTTCGACTGGGGAACCTCGTCGGCATTGACTGCTACAGGGTTCATGGCTGCTACCTGAAGGGCAACATCCTTGAGCACCTCAGCGGGTCCGTCCTCGTTGTAGGCAACGATAGTGGAGAGCTTGTGGTTGAAGTGGTTGTAAGCAACCACAGCCTTACCCTCGATGTGCTCGTAAGCACCGAGCTCCATCTTCTCACCAGTAACACCAATCTGGGCTACAATCGAGTCCTTCACTGTGCCGTCCTCGGTGGGGAGAGCGAGTACGCCTTCGAGATCGGCGGGCTTGTTGGCCATAACAAGATCCATAATCTTGTTGGCGAGTGCTACGAAGCGCTCGTTGGTGGCCACGAAGTCGGTCTCACACTTCAGAGCTATGATAGCGGCGAAATTGCCGTCGGCGCGAGCAATGACGGTGCCTTCAGCTGCCTCGCGTGCCTCACGCTTGGCGGCTACGGCCTGACCCTTCTTGCGGATTTCCTTCACAGCCTCCTCCATGTTGCCATTGGTAACCTCGAGGGCCTTCTTGCAATCCTGCATGCCAGCACCTGTGATTTCGCGGAGTTCCTTGATTTGTGCAATTGAAACTGCCATAATATCTTTTCGGTTTGTTTAGAGTGAATAAGAATCGATTTAAGCCTCCTCTTCCTCGACAGCATCCTCAGCGGGAGCAGCCTTCTTGCCACCCTTGCCTGAAGCCTCGGCGGCATCCTGGTCGGCCTTCTCAACCTTGCGCTCCTCGATGCCCTCCTGGATGGCGTCGCACATAGTGCTGATCACCACGTTGATGGACTTGGTAGCGTCGTCGTTGGCGGGAATCACGAAATCGACACCCTTGGGGTTGGAGTTGGTATCAACCATTGCAAATACTGGAATACCCAGACGAACGGCCTCAGCCACAGCGATGTGCTCCTTCATAACGTCTACCACGAAGATGGCAGAGGGGAGACGGGTGAGGTCGGCGATCGAACCGAGGTTCTTCTCCAGCTTTTCGCGCTGGCGGCTGACCTGCAGACGCTCGCGCTTGGAAAGGTTATCGTAAGTGCCGTCCTTGGTGAGCTTGTCGATGGTAGCCATCTTCTTCACAGCCTTGCGGATGGTGGTGAAGTTGGTGAGCATACCGCCTGGCCAGCGCTCGATAACGTAGGGCATGCCAACAGCCTGTGCCTTCTCGGCAACGATTTCCTTGGCCTGCTTCTTTGTTGCGACGAAAAGCACCTTCTTGCCGCCCTTGGCCAATGCCTTGAGCTGCTCAGCTGCCTCGTCGATTTTAGCAACTGTCTTATTAAGGTCTATAATATGGATGCCGTTACGCTCCATAAAGATGTAAGGAGCCATTGCTGGGTTCCACTTGCTCTTGAGGTGTCCGAAGTGAACGCCGGCCTCCAAAAGTTGATCAAAGTTTGTACGTGACATGATGTCGAAAATTGTTTTAATTTGTTTACATTCTTGTTTGTTCAATCTGCCGGTAGTCGTGTTGGAATTGCGGGTCCGGACAGATTTAGATACTAAACGCGTCGTTTAAATAGATGTACGCACGTACTTATTTAAATAACGCTTTTGCGTCAAATCCTTTCTACGCTGCTAAGCGGATCGGAACATTAACGCTTGCTGAACTGGAAGCGACGACGAGCCTTGGGCTGACCTGGCTTCTTACGTTCAACGATACGGGCATCGCGAGTGAGGAATCCGGCCTTACGAAGAGCGGCCTTGTTCTCTGCATCGATCTTCACGAGTGCACGTGCAATAGCGAGACGGACAGCTCCGGCCTGGCCGTTGAAGCCACCTCCCTTGAGGTTCACCTTGATGTCGTACTGCTCAGCTACGCCTACCTCGTTGAGGGGCTGCTTAACGACGAACTGGAGGATTGACGAGGGGAAATACTCCTTGAGCTCCTTCTTGTTGACGGTGATGTTACCAGCACCAGCCTGAACATAAACGCGGGCTACAGCGGCCTTGCGACGGCCAATTGCATTGATTACTTCTGCCATAGTTTACTTGTTGTTTGGTGTTGATTACTTCAGATTGTTGATGTCGATTACCTTGGGCTGCTGGGCAACCTCCTTGTACTCGCTTCCCTCATATACGCGAACGTTCTTGAGGAGCTTGCGGCCGAGAGGGCCTTTGGGGAGCATACCCTTGAGTACGGTGAGGAACAATGCCTCATAACCCTGCTTCTTAACTACGCTGGCAGCAGTGTGTGCGCGCTGTCCACTCGGATAGCCTGTGAACGTGAGCCACTCACGCTCGGTCCACTTGTTGCCGGTCATCGTGATCTTGTCGGCGTTGATGATGATTACGTTGTCGCCGCAGTCAACGTTGGGGGTGAAAGATGGTTTGTACTTTCCACGGAGCAGCTTCGCTACCTTCGAGCAGAAGCGACCCATCACCTGGTCAGTAGCATCCACAACCACCCATTCCTTCTGTGCAGTTGCTTTGTTCACAGAAATGGTCTTAAAAGATAAAGTATCCATTTAGTTGATTGTAGGATAAAATAATTTAAATAATGAATAAATGTTCGGGTAGAGCCTCGATTTTACGGACAAGAGCTTGTCGAGGTTGCCACTGATGGTTGAATCAGCGCGCAAAGATAATGCTTTTCTTCTAAATACGAACATTTAAAGACGTTTTTCGCGAGTTTTCAACACTTTTTTCGTCCACAAATCGCAAATTTGGCCTATCAAGATGCCAAATTAACGGATGTTTTTCAATCATTTCGGTGCAAAAATGCACATTGTATCGAAATTATCACTATCTTTGCCACCGATTGAGTGCAACCAACCCCTTTGTCGAACAAGAAACAACAGCAACAGAAGCATGAATTTCATCGGACTCGTCACCGCCGTGGCCACCTTTCTCATCATTGGCATCTTCCATCCCCTCGTCATCAAGAGCGAATACCACTTCGGTGTGCGCTGCTGGTGGTGGTTCCTCCTGGCAGGCCTTGCCTTCATCACAGGCTCACTCTTCGTGACCAACCAGATTGCCAGCACCATCCTGGGTGTCGTCGGCTGCTCGTGCCTTTGGAGCATCCTCGAGGTGTTTCAGCAGCGTAAGCGCGTCCAGCGAGGCTGGTTCCCCATGAATCCCAAAAGGAAGAATGAATATTAGTGTCCAATAGTCCAACACCGTCGATTAAAGGTCCGGCTCATCGTTTAATAGTCCGGCCTACCAATTAATTGTTATTTGTTAATTGTTTTTTGCTAATTGTTTTTTGCTAATTGCTAATTGCTAATTGTTAATTCAAATACTATGACCAAGACCCTCTTTTCGACGCTACTCAGCTTAGCCGTCGCATCCACCACCCTTCTGGCACAGAGCCAGGAGCAGTTATTACTTTCCGGCTGGCGCTTCCAGAACGGAGCCGTGGCAGGAGCCGAAGCCGCCGACTTCAACGACAACGGCTGGCAGCAGGTCACCATCCCGCACGACTGGGCCATCAGCGGTCCCTTCGACAAGGACATCGACAAGCAGGTGGTCCGCATCGAACAGAACGGCGAGAAGGAAGCCACCGAGAAGACGGGCCGTTCGGGCTGCCTGCCCTGGATTGGCGAAGGCTGGT
This sequence comes from Bacteroidales bacterium, assembly GCA_016286775.1. Classification (GTDB taxonomy): domain Bacteria; phylum Bacteroidota; class Bacteroidia; order Bacteroidales; family UBA3663; genus Liminaster. The sequence continues at coordinate 7,248 of JAEEUA010000015.1, read as the reverse complement.
ACCGCACGCGTTTCACGATCCCCGCCGGCTATGCCTTTGCCGAACTCGTCTTCGATGGCGCCATGGCCGAACCGCACGTCTATGTCGATGGCAAGGACGTAGGTTATTGGGCCTATGGCTACAATACCTTCAAGCTCGAAATTCCTGCCGAATCAGGCGAACATACGCTTGCCGTGCATCTGCAGAACATCGAGGAGTCGTCTCGCTGGTACCCCGGCGCTGGTCTTTACCGCCCTGTGCGTCTACTCCTCGGGCAGGAAATCGGGCTCAAGACCTGGGGCACTTTTGCCCGCACGACGATGGTCTCCTACATCTCCCCCGACTACCGCACTGCGCGTGAGGCACGCCTGACCGTCAGCTCCGAAGTCCGGGGTGACATCGCCAAGGGACAGAAACTTCGCCTCGGCCACATCCTCAGCAACGAGGCAGGCGAAACCGTTGCCGAACATTGGATGGACGTCAACGACTCAAAAATGGCCACCAACGTCCTCGTGGTCCGGAACCCCAAACTGTGGAGTCCCGAGCAGCCCGCGCTCTATACGCTTACCACCCGTGTGACCGAAGGTGACAAGATCTGGGACGAACAGAGCCAGAAGGTCGGCATCCGTCAGATTGAATACAACGAAGAAGGCTTCAAGCTGAACGGCGAGCTCCGAAAGTTCCGCGGCGTCTGCCTCCATCACGACATGGGTCCCGTGGGCTCAGCCTTCAACAAGTCGGCCTTCCGCCGCCAAGTGGCCCTCTTGAAGGAGATTGGCTGCGACGCCATCCGCACCTCGCACAACATGCCCGCACCCTGGCAGATGGACATCTGCGACGAGATGGGCATGATGGTGATGGCCGAATCGATGGACATGTGGGTCTATCCCAAGTGCAAGAACGGCTACAGCCGCTTCTTCGAGCAGGTCGATGAGACTTCCCCCAATCGCACAGGCGAACCCTGGTGGAAGCGCGACTTCACGAACCTCGTACTGGTTCATCGAAACCATCCTTCGATTGTGATGTGGAGCATCGGCAACGAGATCCCCGAACAGAACAACGCCACAGGCTACCGCTATACCCACCTCCTCCAGCAGGTTATCCACGAACTGGACGGCACACGTCCCTGCACCCAGGGCATGGACCGCGGCGAGGGTCCGATGCACAGCGGCGTCTGGCAGACCACCGACATCCCGGGCTTCAACTACCGCCTGCACGTCTATCAGAAGGGCATCGAGAACTCACCCAAGGGCATCGTGCTGGGTTCGGAGACAGCATCGACCATCTCGAGCCGCGGTATCTATAAGTTCCCAGCCGAGGAGGTACACGGCATCGCCTACGACGACGGACAGATCTCGAGCTACGACCTCGAGTCGTGCATCTGGAGCAACATCCCTGACGACGACTGGATGTGGCAGGACAAGTGCCCGCAGGTAATCGGCGAATTTGTCTGGACAGGCTTCGACTACCTGGGCGAACCCACGCCCTACGACGAGTACTGGCCCTCACGCAGCAGCTACTTCGGCATCTTCGACCTTGCCGGACTTCCCAAGGACCGCGCCTTCCTCTACCGCGTCCACTGGGCACCCGAACAGGAGACGCTCCACCTGCTTCCCCACTGGACCTGGCCGGGACGCGAAGGCGAGGTGACTCCCGTCTTCTGCTACACCAACTATCCCGAGGCCGAACTCTTCGTCAACGGCAAGAGCCAGGGCCGTATCAAGAAGTATGACGTCAGCCTGGAGACCTATCTGAGCCACCGCGTCAGCGAACCGATGCCCTGGGGCGGCTCGTCGATGTTTGCCGACCCCAAGACTCCCTACGGAGAGAATCGTCTGGACCGCTACCGCCTGCGCTGGATGGATGTGAAGTACGAACCCGGCGAACTGAAGGTGGTGGCCTACGATGCACAGGGCAACAAGGCTGCCGAGCAGGTGATTCGCACGGCAGGTCGTCCCCACCACATCGAGCTTAGTCTCGACGCTGCTGCCACCGACACCAAGCTCAGCGTCACCCCAGTCGATGTGGACGGCAACACGCTCGACACACCCCAGCTGGCCTTCGTCACTGCCCGCGTGGTCGATAAGGACGGCAACCTCTGTCCCGATGCCGACGTGCAGCTCAACTTCGCTGTCAACGGCAAGCCGCAGCGCGGCATCAAGGCTGCCAAGGGTGAGTTTGTGGCCCGCTACAACTCGGCCTGCAACGGTGACGCCACCAGCATCGAGACCTTCACCGAACCCACGATGAAGGCCTTCCACGGGGAATGCGTGGTCGTGGTCGAAGCCGGCACACTGCTGGGCGATGCCACCCTCACCGTCTCGGCCCGCGGCCTCAAGCCCGGCAAGATGAACTTCTCGGTGCGATAATAAGTCAACCGACGTGGTCTGGCATCTCTTAGCACTCGCTGTGGCCTGTATCTGGGGCAGCACCTTCGTCGCATCGAAGGTGCTGCTGAATGCCGGATTGAGCCCAGCCGAAATCATGTGCCTGCGCTTCATCCTCGCCTGGTGGCTCATGCTGCCTTTGTCCCTTAGTCGCAACAAGAAGAGGCAGCGCACGACTAAGGATGTGCTTCGCGACGAGCTGCTCTTCGTCATACTCGGCCTCACCGGCGGCTCGCTCTACTTCCTCTCCGAGAACACTGCCGTCAAGCTCACTTCGTCCACATCGACCGTTGCCCTCATCGTCGGCACCACGCCCATCGTCACCGCGTTCATCAACCGTATCGTCCATCGCGACGAACACCTTTCGAACCGATTCCTTTCGGGGTCGATGGTTGCTGTCGTCGGTGTTGCCCTTGTTGTTTTCAATGGTGTCTTCATCCTCGACGACAACCCGCTGGTCGTCCTGCTCTCCTTCGCCGCTGCCGTGAGCTGGGGCTTCTACAGCCTCGTGATCCGCGACGTCGAACGTCGTCATACGTCCATCACCATCACCCGCAAGGTGTTCTTCTGGGGCGTCATCACCATGCTCCCTGCCTGCATCTGGGGCATGTACCACGGCGAAAGCCAGCTTTGCGCACTCGGCCAGGCCGCCGGCACACCGGTCACAGGCTGGTCGCTCCTGCTCCAGCCCACCGTCTTCGGCACCCTCTTCTTCCTGGGACTCATCGCCTCGTTCGGCTGTTTCCTGCTCTGGAACATCGTGCTTCGCCGCATCGGCATCATTGCCTCGAGCAACTACCTCTACTTCAATCCCGTCACCTCACTCATCGCCGCCTATCTGGTGCTCAGCGAGCGCATCACGTGGCTCGCCATCCTCGGCTGTCTCCTGACCATAGCAGGCGTCTATCTCTGTAACCATGGCAGTACCAAGCATTAAATCGCTCATCGTCGATGCACTCATCGGCAAAATCGACATCCTGCGCGTCAAACGCGAATTCCTGCTGAACCGATTCATCCAGATCTACAAGCCCCACAACCTGCGTGGCATCCCGCGCAGCTATGCCGCCTACAGCGAATTCGAGCAGGGACTGATGCGCAATGGTGTCTCCCGCGAAGAACTCGACCGGTGGTGCCAGGAGTGGCAGGAACTGGTGCACAACTGCGAAAAACGAGCCAAGAAGCGCGCCCTCAACGAAGTCAGCATCGAGACGCTGCTCAAGGCCAAGCTTGCCGGCACCGGCATCCGCTATCATCTGCGCAAGCAGCAGTACCGCATTGCTGTCACCTTGACGATGAGCCACAACACGCAGGCCACCTTCTACATCCAGCACACCAAGTTCCGCGAACAGCTCGACAAGGTGCTTCCCGCCCTCCAGCAGCTCAACCAGCTCATGGACGAACTCGGCCAGCCCATCCGCATCCGGGCCCTCGACTACCGGCTCAACTGGTCTGAGTCTGAGTCAGAAAACACCTGAAAACTACATCCTTGCACATTCCTCTGCAAAAAGGGACATCCATCGTTGAACGGATGATTCCCTGCTCTGATTGTATCTATGCTGATCAAAATGAGGGTGGAGTTGTCAGTTTTAGCTAATTTATTGTTAAAAAAATCCATTATCAGATAAATTCAGCGAAATAATTGACTGATTCAAAACTATTTCGTATATTTGTAGCCGAGAAAGGAACCTGATAATTCACTTTTATCATTTTGAGACACGCTATGAAAAAGACAATGATTCTGAGCCTGATCCTCTCAGGCATACTGGCATTCAGTTCGAATGCAGCCGACTTTGGCGGCCGACTCTATGTGGCCGACGATTCCATCCGTCCCGGGGAAACGTCCGTACTCTCCATCCAGCTCGAAAACGACATCGAAATCAGTGGTTTCCAGATCCAGATGATACTGCCCGATGGCATAGCTTACCAAAGCTGGGCCATCAACGAGGATCGTCTGCCTGCCGGTGCCACATCGAGCAACCTGGTATCCATGCAGCGCTTCGATGCTCCCAAATTCATCCTGGCCACTGCGCTGAACTATGGTGCCGGAGCAGCGTTCACGCAGAACAGCGGCGAAATCGCCACCGTGACCATCTATGCATCGCCCGACATGCCTCGGGGAGAGTATAAGGTCGAAGTGTCGGGCATCGACGTGTGCGACACGCAGAGCAACGACTACGACGTTCCGACAACGACCTTCCTCCTCACGGTAGGCGAAACGACGGGCATCGAAACCCTCCACCCGGAGAATGGCGACACCCGGATCTACGACCTGCAGGGCCGACACCAGAGCAAGGTTTCAGCCGGACAGGCTGTCATCGTGAACGGACGAGCCGTCTATCTGAAGTAGCCGGATGACGTGACAACGAGACAACCCGAAACAAGACAATTAAATGCGACTACTATGAAAACCAAGAAAACTATACAACCCCGCTCCTGGATGGCATTCATGGCCATGTTAGCCTGCTGGCTGCTCCCGAGCGGTGCCTGGGCCTCCCAATGGGTCGAAGGCATCTATTACGAACTGGACACTTCGACCAGGACGGCAACTGTGACCTCCAACCCCGACTCATATATTGGAAATATAGTTATTCCCGAAAGCATCTTCCACGAGGGCATCACCTATACCGTGACAAGGATTGGCACCTGCGCCTTCCTCGACTGCAACTGGATGGAAGAGATAGCCATTCCGAGCAGCGTGACCGTGATCGAACCGAGCGCCTTCGAACGTTGTTCGCGCCTGACGACACTGACCGTCGGCAAGGGTGTCACCACCATCGACTACGAAGCCTTCAAGAACTGCAGCGGTCTGACCACGCTCATCTTGCCCGCAAGCCTGAAGACTATCGGGAACGAGTCGTTCGGCGGCTGCACGTCTTTGCACACAATCATAGAGGAGCGGACTACGGCCCCCACGATTGTCAGCACCACGTTCAATGGCGTCAATAAGGATGCCTGCACGCTCTACGTGCCCGAAGGCTGCAAGTCGGTCTATGCAAATGCCGCCTACTGGAAGCTGTTCACCAACATTGTGGATGACGTTCTGGTTTCCGGTCCATGCGGCGACAACCTCACCTATACCATCTATCCCGATATGACACTGGTGATTTCGGGCGAGGGAGAGATGTGGGATAGGTATGATTCCGAGAATCCGATCGCCGGGGATTATTCCCAACAAATCCGGCAGGTGATTGCCGAAGAGGGCGTAACGTCGATCACCGGTGGTGCGTTCCAGGGCTGTTCCAACCTGACTTCGGTAGATATACCCACCAGTATGGAAAGGATCGAAGGAAATGCATTCACCGGTTGCGAAGACTTGCAGCGTATCAACATCACCGACATAGCCGCCTGGTGCAATATCGAGTTAGGCGATGATGGAGGCGACCAGATGATAAGTTATGCCTTCGATTCTACCCCATTGTATTTGAATGGAAAAGAAATCACCAACCTTATCATCCCCGAAGGTGTAACCACAATCTCCCGTTGCGCTTTCCGCAATTGCGGGAATTTATATACAGTGAGAATCCCCGACAGTGTGGAAAGTATCGAGATGGAAGCTTTCGCCGAGAACCGGGACATACGTCTTCTGAGTATAGGCAGGGGGCTGCGCTCTATCGCTATACATGCTTTTACTGGATTAGACCTCTGTAGAATAATTTGTAATGCAACAAATCCTCCCGTGATAGTAATCCCCGCTTTTACTGAAGAAGGCCGATCTGAGCTCTATGTTCCATACGGCAGCAAAGAGGCCTACGAGCAGGCGGCAGATGGAAACTATCATTATTGGAGACGTTTCGGTTCCATCAATGAATTCTTCTGGAGCAATGGGCTCTATTACATGTTCGACCCCGCCGAACAGACAGCATCCATCTTTCTTGCCGAAGCCACCACCGAACCTTTCGAGCTTGTCATTCCTTCTACGGTCGAATACGCAGGAACCGACTATCGGGTAACGACCATTTCCTGCAATGCATTCCAGTTCTGCCCCGGCCTGACGGCTGTGACCATCCCTACCAGCATCAATCGAATCGAAGAGGAAGCATTCACCAGCTGCATCGCCTTGCAGCGCATCAACATCTCCAATCTGGCAGCATGGTGCAGCATTTCGCTTGGAACAATTCATGATTATGTAGCGGGATATGCATTCTCCCATCTTCCCCTGTACTTGAATGGCGAGAAGATCCAGGAGCTGGTCATTCCGGAAGAGGTGACTTCCATCGAAGGCGGTGCTTTTGTCAGGTGCAACGGTCTGACGTCCCTGATTATTCCTCATTGGATTAATATCGATTATTTCGCTTTCGATGAGTGCAATAATCTGGACTTCATGAAAATGGATGGTGGCTATCTCCTTGGAGGTGCATTAGGTGGCGCCCTGAAGACGCTTGTACTCACCACCTCTACCCCTCCATCCATGGCAAGTATGATACCTATTGGTGGCAACCCGGTCGTGTGGGTGCCCTATGGATCTGGGTCGAGATATAAGAACGACACGAATCCCTACGGGCCAGGTCCAAGTTGGCGAGGGTTGGACATTCATGAATACTACCGCACACCCGAGGGCATCTTCTACGGCCTGGAGCCCGAGGGACAGACCTCTAAGGTCATTTCCACCGATTACTTCGACGATACCGATCCGATGGAGGTGGACATTCCTTCCACCATCAAATGCGACAATGTCACCTATACGGTAACGGGCGTTGGTCACAAGGCATTTGAAATAAACCGCAGCGTGACGAAGATCATCCTCCCGAGCACCATCACGTCGGTCGATGACTTCGCCTTCAGCAAGTGTACGAGCCTGACTGACCTATACTGCAACGCCGAGGAGCCCCCCACCGTTTCCGCATCTGCCTTCGGAAACCTGAATGTCAGCGAGGTTGTCCTG
>JAEEUA010000014.1 GCA_016286775.1 Bacteroidales bacterium | reverse complement strand
TGGCGGTGAGGAAAGCTTCGGCTTCCTGCCATTCGACAAGGTTCGCGACAAGGATTCTCCAGCTTCCATCTGCCTCATCTGCGAAATCGCAGCTTGGGCAAAGGACAACGGCATGACTCTGTTCGATCTACTCCTCAACATCTACAAGGAGTACGGATTCCAGAAGGAGAAGGCCGTATCGGTAGTGAAACCCGGCAAGTCGGGTGCTGACGAGATCAAGGCTATGATGGAGAACTTCCGCAACAATCCTCCGAAGGAACTGGGTGGCTCTCCTGTTGTGCTTGCTAAGGATTTTAAGACCCTCAAGCAAGTTGATTGCAAGAGCGGTGCTGTCAGCGATCTCGATATGCCGGCTACCAGCAACGTGCTCCAGTACTTCACCGAGAATGGCGCCAAGGTCAGTGTACGTCCTTCGGGCACCGAGCCCAAGATCAAGTTCTACTGCGAGGTTCCTGCAGCCTTCGACGGCGACTACGTTAAGGCAAGTGCCGCTGCTGAGGAGACGCTCAAGAAGATCTGTGCTTCGCTCGGCATCTGATATCCACTTTTATCAGTTATTCCAGCTATTTCCGGGCGCCTCACCTCTGTGGGGCGTCCTTTTTTAAAATAAGAATATGACCGCAATCATCATCGGCGCCACGGGTGCCACCGGCAGGGATCTTGTCGATCTGTTGCTACAGGACACGGCATTCGACGCCATTCATGTCTTTGTGCGTCGACCGCTTGCCATCTCCGACCCCATGATCGAGACGCATCTTGTCGATTTCGATCAGATTGACTCCTGGAAATCCGGGATTCGAGGGGATGTGTTGTTTTCTTGTCTGGGCACGACGCTGCGTGCAGCAGGTTCGCAGGAGGCGCAGTGGAAGGTCGATTACGACTATCAGTTCAACTTCGCCAAGGCCGCCCACGAGAACGGCGTCCCCACCCTTGTGCTCATGTCGTCGATGGGCGCCAATCCTCAGTCGTCGGTTTTCTATATGAAGATGAAGGGCCAGCTCGAGGAGGCTGTCAAGTTGCTTGGCTTCAGCAACACCATCATCGTTCGTCCGCCCTCGCTCATCCGCCGCAACTCCGACCGATGGGGCGAGAAGGTTGGCGTCATGGCCTTGAAGATGCTCAATAAGGTTGGGATTCTACGTTCCATGAAACCCCTGTCAACCGAGGCTGTAGCGCGAGCGATGCTCACCTGTAGTCTGCACATGAAGGGGCAGCAGGTGGTCGAGAGCCGGGAGCTCCGGATGCTGGCGGGAGAATAAGTTGTCAGATTATGGAAAAGATAGGTATTTTCTGTTCCTCGTCCAATCGCTTGGACAAGGTCTATTACGACGAGGCCGCACGCCTGGGACGATGGATGGGCGAACACGGCAGGACGCTGGTCTGTGGTGGAGCCAACTGTGGCCTGATGGAAACTCTGGCCAGGGCAGTTCGTGAGGCAGGAGGGCGTGTGGTGGGAGTCATTCCGCAGATATTGCTCGACAGAAAACGGGTGAGCACCTGTCTCAGCGAACAGATTCTCACCCGCGATCTCAACGAGCGCAAGGATGTTCTCATCCAACAGTCCGACATCATCCTGGCGCTTCCGGGTAGTGTGGGCACGCTCGACGAAGTGTTCACCGTCATGGCAGCCAACACCATCGGCATCCACGACAAGAAGATTCTGTTCTGGAATATCGACGGCTTCTGGGACGATCTCTTCGAGATGTTCGAAGGCTTGAGCCGACGAAATGTGGTCAACAAGCCATGGCCTGAGCTGATGCTGAAGGCCGACACGTTTGAGGAGATAATCGCTCTATTGTAGCGGAGGCATCACGTATAGTTGGCGCATGCCTCGGAGTCTTCGGTAATTCTGCGCCCGGTCACCGAGCAGCGCAAGCTGCCGTCCTTCTGACTGCGGCAGAACCTGCAGTCGGTGCAATATCGGGTGCCCATGTAGAAAGGATCTTCGGGATCCATTTCTCGATAGAGTTCGTCATCCATAGTTAATATCGATTTATTGGGCAGGAACAACACACACCTTGTGGTATTGCTCTTTATCGAAACCGAAGACCTCGGTCTTGCCATGATCCTTTGCGATGGCAGCGATGCGGCAGCGGCGTCCCTCCAGAAAGATGGGCGCGTTGAGCAACGGGGCCTCTTCGCGGCGCAGTGTATAGACAAAGATGTCGAACGGATCGTCGCCCAGGTCCTTTGGGTCACAAGGTTCGTAGATGTTCCAGATGTGTGTCATGCCAATGAGGGAGTAGGGGATACAATCATTTGAAGAACAGCTTGCAGCGGCAGACGGGAATCTCCGTCACGGCCTGGCGCACTTCCACCGAGTAGGTTTCTTCGTCCTCTTTTGAAACAAAAAGGTGAAGCTTGTCGCCGCAATAGCTTTCGCTGACATAGGCAATCTCGAAGCGATAGAGGCGATGTTGGCGAAGATAGTCGATCGTGAAGAGGTCCATCACGTGTTCGATGTAGCGGACGCTGTTGACGTGCCCGTTGATGTCGATGTCGCTGTAGTGTGCCACGAACGAGTCCGAAGGTTCCTTGGCAGTTACCTTAATGCGTCCAGGCTTCTCGATGGGGCATTCGCGTTCGGGGTAGATGTAAGAGGGGATGAGGCCGCCGTAGAGGTGTTCCACGTCCATGGGTTTTCGGCTCGTCATGCCAATCATTGCCCATGTCGTGCGAGCATAACCGATGGTGCGGCCCTCGCTGTTGCGAAGGGCAAAGTTACGGTCGGTGAACAGTCGATAGACGTTTTCGACCCAGGTGTCGATTTCGAACGTCTCGTATTGGCGAGGCAGTTCCTCAAATTCGATGGCCATACGCGAGAGCACCCACGTATGTTCCTCCTGGTTGAGGCGCGCCATGCCGAAGCCGCGTGCTGAAGCATGTTGGCCTGCGCAGTTGAGCAGATGGTTGCCGAGCACACTCAGGGTAAGATGTCCTGAGAAGTCGGAATGAAAGGGTTCGCAGATAAAATGGGAGGTAGCTACTTTTTCCATTGGAAAGCATTTTAATAAGGCACTGCCTGTCGGATGGGCAGTACTCGCAGCCTGTTGAACGGGGCGCGCTTATTTGAGCAAGCCGTCGATGACACCCTTGATGATGCCCGTTCCCTGCTTGATGTAGTTGGAGACCGAATTGACCACGCTCTGCACGGAGCACTTGGCAAACTTCGATACCAGGCGGCCCTTCAGCTCGCCATATTCAGAGGCTTGTTCGCTGGTGAGTTTGCGGACGTCCATCCTGTCGTCGATGGCTCGGAAGTCATCGTATGCAGCCTTCCAGTCCTCTACATCGTAATACTGGCCCTTTGCTTCCACCTCGTAGGTGAGCTTGCGCATTTGGTTGAGTCCCCTTCTCTCGGTGCTGCACGAAGCCAGTGTCAGCAGTGCAACGATGATGAAAATGATTGACTTTTTCATTTGATGTGGTGATTAATGTACTCTATAAACATCGAACAACGCAGAATGTTCGCTGCAAAGATAAGAAAAAAAAACGAATAATCGCCGATATTGCTCAAAAAATATGCGTTATTTCACGTGTTTTGCTCCTATTCTGTCCAAAAGGGGTTGAAAACAGACTGCTTCGAAAGAGGAAAGTCCCCATCATGAACATAGTATGTATCGTATCACAAAAAGAGGAAGCATTCTTTTGTGCGATGATGCTTCCTCTTCTTTTTGGCTATGTTATGCTTTGCTTTATGGTGGTCTCGCTGCAAGTCGCTTTTGGGAAAGGATTATCTTGTTGACTTGATGAAAATGCCAGGGGTGGCCTCTTTGCGAGGACGGCCCAATAAGTCGTAGAGCTTCACTTTTTGAGGTTCGGCATCATTTGGAACAAGAGTTATGGTAGCTTCTTCGTCGAAGTTGACATTGATAAAAGCTGGTGCATTGCTGCTTGATGGTGGAGTAATGTAGCAACGGAAGGGTGTTACCGTTGCATCATCTTTGTTGGTTATGCCAAATTTACTGCCATCGGCCGTTAATTTGTAATTGTTTGCTCCAATTGTTTTGAGCTCAAAGCTTCCGACAACTTGATAATTTCCGACTGTTATGGATTGAGCAGAGACAGAACTACTAATGGTTGCATCAGATATCGTCAGATCCCACTGATTGTCGGTAGATTTGATAAAGCATGGCGTGCCTGCAGGGATTGTCATTTCTGATGTTGCAACCCTACTCAGTGTAATGGCATGAGATGAAGCAGATGTTACTTCATAAATCTTGCTGTTTCCTCCAAAGTCGGATTCCTTGATGTCAAATGGCAGGCAGACGGAGTTCCAATTGAGGGTGTTGGAACGGGTATAATTGATTGTGCCTGTTATGTCGGAGGTAGGGGCTGTGAAATCGACTTTGTCGGGGATATTTGTGCTGATAAAAGTGCCACTTTTCTTTGTGATGACTTTTGCTCCAAAGGAAAGGACGTTTGCTGGATTTTGGTCAAATGTAACAGTAAATTTACTACTGACGTTACTAAAATCAATAATGGAGATGTTATTTAAATCTGTACCTCGTCTTTGCAAGGCATATATTAAATAGTTGAATTTAGTATTGTTAATAACATTTTGGGCATTCTTATCTGTATTATAATATAAGAATAAACTTATTGCTTCAGTCGTACCATCATTATATGTTATAGTTACAGAGTTTTCAAGGAAATTAGAACTACTATTTCCTACTAATATTTCACTAGTTATCTTCTTCCCAGAATTGTTAAAGATGATAACATATTCTAAAGGGAAAGTTTTTAAATAGTAGAAAAAAATTCCAGTCGTGTTGAGTTTTATATTATCTCCATTTTCAAAAATGGCAGATCTTAATGTCGTGAGTTCACGAGATATCTGAGAATCCAGATATTTAATAGATGAAGGAATATATACATCAGCAATTTGACAATTAGGTTGGATTAAACATAAATTATCATACCCAGATTGTGCAGAATGTGGTCCCTTGATTTGAGTGACAGAATAAGTTTCTCCATCCGTGTGAACAATTTGAGTTGGAATGTCTAGTGTTGTGGTTTCCCCGGAATCAGAGAACGTAAATAATGATATTTCCTTTTTCGTTTCATCTTTAATTTTATAAGTATAATTGCCATAAGGATATTCTTGTTGCGCAAGACAAACTATTGCGAGAAATAGCGAAAAGATGAAGAGTAATAGACGTTTCATTTTTACAAGAAATTGGATAGTAGTTTGTTGATATTATAGATTTCTATAGAATAACTATTGATGTGCTTAATACTATTATCTCTCATCCCCCTCTCCATGAATGCGGTCGCGCTGCATTCGGGAGGCGAGCTTGTCGAGATTCATCTGGCAGATTTCGTCGAGGGAGTAGCCCAGGTCGTGGGCAAGGGAGGCGGCATACCACATGACATCACCCAACTCGAGGGCAATCTGATGGCGGCGTTCGGGAGTGAACTCGTCATTGTTGTCGCGGATTACCTTCTTGACCTTGTCGGCCACTTCGCCCGCTTCACCCGTGAGGCCAAGGGTGGGGTAGATGATGGCGCGGGAGGAGGGATAGATGGCGGTGCGGCGGGCGCCTTCCTGATATTCGTTTATCGTCATATTACTAAAAATTTAATTTGCAGGATTGTTCTGCGTCGGGGTTTTGTTCATCCCCTTAAACAGGGGGATTAGAGGGGAGCTCTTATAGACCGCGCTGGTTCTGGATGATGGCATCGCGGACGCGGCGGGTGAGGGTGTCGTAGGTGTCGTCGGGCTGAGGATGGATGACAGGGAGGTAATCAACCCGGATCTTGAAGGGCCGTGCCCACTTGCTGTGCTTGGGCAGCGCCTCGTAGGCCCCGTGGATGGAGCAGGGGACGATGGGGACATTGAGCTCCTTAGCGAGGATGGCGAAGGTCTTCTTAAACTCGCCCACTTCGCCCGTCTCGGTGCGCGTGCCTTCGGGGAAGATGATAATGTTCTTGCCCTGCTTGAAGGCTTCGCCCATGCGCTGGATGGAGGTTTTGAGGTTGGTAGGCTCCATGACGATGACGTTGTGTCGCTTAGCGATGGACTGCACGATGGGATGTTTGACGTGCGACTCCTTGGCGAAGAAGAAGGTCTTGCGGACGTTCTTCTTGGGACTGTAGGCCATGACGAGCATGCCATCGAGGAACGACTGGTGGTTGGCGGCGAGCATATAGGGGCCTTCTTGCGGGATGTTCTTGGCTCCGCGACCTTCGAGACGGAAGTAGAGACGGGCGATGAGTTTGAAGAACCAGAGGATGAGAAGGTCGTCGGGCCAGGCATCGGGGAGTTTGAGGTTCTGGGTGTCTTCGTTGAGGATGCGGTGCCAGTCGATCTCCTCGACCTCGATGCGTGTCTTGTAGTCGGCGACGTGTTCGGCAAGCTCGAGGACATTGCGGAAGGCAGCGATGCGTTCGGCGGTGATTTCCATGCCGAAGGTCTGTTCAAGGAAGCCCTGCAGACCTACCTTGTCGAGTGAATCGAGCTGCAGGTCGGTGTCGAGGTTGTCTGTAGGTCGCACGGGACACTTCTTCTCGTGCTGGATGTAGTTCTTGATGATCTTGTACTCGGGGAAGGAGGGCTCGATGATGCGCTTCTTGTTCTTGTCGGTGTGTTCACCTGACGAGACGAGGGCGGGGAGTTTGAAGCGCTGGAGCTTGTCCATCTTGGTGCGTGGCAGGTCGCCGTGATAGACAAATAGCGACATGAGGCGCTTGTAGGGAGGCACTTCCTGGTTGTAGGGTTCGAGCAGTTCGCGCTTGAGGGCCTCCTCAAGCTCTTCGTCGTTGCGCCCCTGGATCCAGGCGGCTTGTGGAACGATGATGGCCTTGAGCATATCGACGTCTTGAATGATGCCCACTTCCTTGACGATATCGGTGTGCTGTTCGAGCTTGAACTCGATTTCGGAGGGGTTGATGTTCTTGCCGTTGGAGAGCACGATGATCTCCTTGGTGCGTCCGGTGATGTAGAGGCGTCCCTTGTCATCGAAACGTCCAAGGTCACCGGAGTGGAGCCAGCCTTCATCGTCGAACATGGCAGCCGTCTCCTCAGGACGGTTGTAGTAGCCCTGCATGACGTTGGGACCCTTGACGCAGATCTCACCATTCTTGAGAATGACCTTCTCGGAGGGCAGGGGTTTGCCGACCGAACCGGGGACTATGTCGTCGGGACGTGTGAACGAGATCATGGGTGCGCACTCGGACATGCCGTAGCCTTCGAGCAGGTCGAGGCCGAGCGTCTTGATGTCGATGGCAATCTCGCGGTCGAGGGCTGCGCCTCCAGAGACGAGGATGTCGAGATGACCGCCGAGGGCTTGACGCACGGAAGTGAATACGAGGCGGCTGAGCCAGCGCCACTGGAGTGCGCGACACATTTTAAATATAGCGCGTGTGAGGGCCTTCTGTTCGACTTTCGTCTTGATGCCACGGATGAGGGTGGTCCACAGACGGGGCACGCCGATCATGATGCCCACCTTGCCGCGCTTGAGAGTGTCGAGGATGTCGGGTCCGGTCATGGCGGGCGCGATGGCTACACCGCCACCGACAGTAATGGGTGCGACGAGGCAGCCCAATAGGGGGAGCACATGATGGAGGGGCAGGAGGATGATGGCGCGGCGGTCCTGCGTGTAGATGCGCACTTCCTTTGAGACCGAATCGACGTTGGCCATCATGTTACCGAACGAGAGCATGACGCCCTTGGGTGAACCCGTGGTGCCGGAGGTATAGATGATGACGGCGGTGGCAGACGAGTCGTAGTCAATCTTGGCGGGTCGAATTTCGTCGGACAGTTCGGCCTGCTCATGGTCGTCGATGAGAAGGACGGGCAGCTCCCGCCCGAGCAAGCGTAGGGCTTCGCGTGCCGTGTCGAGCTTCTTGGAGGAGGTCCAGATGCATTCGGCCTCGCTATCACGCAGGGTGTAGGCCACTTCGTCGGGCGTAGCGGTGGCGTCGACAGGCACAGCAATGCCGCGATTGAGCCAGATGCTGAAGAAGGCGTAGATCCAGCCTTCGCGGTTTTCGGAGAGGATGACAGTCTTGGCTCCTACGTGGGGCGAAGTGTACTGGGCGAAATACGTGATGCGGCGGAGCATCTCCTTGTAGCTAACGTAGCGGTTGCCGGCTATGATGGCGGTCTTGTGGAAGTCTTTGATCATGGGAGAGGGGGCGAGGGTTCGAAGGATTTGATGGCAGCCAAGCATGGCTGCCGACAGGAACACGAGGAGAAGGGGGAGCAGCCATAAATGGCTACCGACGGGAACGAAGGGGGATGCGGGGAGCCGACGGGTTCGAAAGGGGGAGGATTAGTCCTTCTTTCGGGTGATGTGGGCACCGAGGGCATTGAGGCGAAGGTCGATGGCTTCGTAGCCACGGTCGATCTGGTCGATGTTGTCGATGCGGGAGGTGCCTTCGGCGCTCATGGCGGCGATGAGTAGGGCGATGCCGGCACGGATGTCGGGGCTGGTCATGTCGGCATGACGGAGGTTATATTGGTGGTCGATGCCAATAACAGTGGCGCGGTGAGGGTCGCAGAGGACGATCTGAGCTCCCATGTTGATGAGTTTGTCGACGAAGAAGAGGCGGGACTCGAACATCTTCTGATGGATGAGGACGACGCCGCGTGCCTGCGTGGCCGTGACGAGTAGGACCGAAAGGAGGTCGGGCGTGAGGCCGGGCCAGGGAGCGTCGGCGATGTTCATGATGGAGCCATCGATGAACGAGTCGATCTGATAGTGCTCGTGAGCGGGGATGTAGAGGTCGTCGCCGCGCTGCTGGACGGTGATGCCGAGGCGACGAAAGGCGTCGGGGATGATACCGAGGTCGGGCACGGAGACGTCGGTGATGGTGAGTTCGGAACCCGTCATAGCTGCCATGCCGATGAAGGAGCCGACTTCAATCATGTCGGGGAGGAGCCGATGCTGGGTGCCGTGCAGCTCGCGCACGCCCCGGATGGTGAGGAGGTTGGACCCGATGCCCTGGATGTCGGCGCCCATGCGGGTGAGCATGCGGCAAAGCTGCTGGATGTAGGGTTCGCAGGCAGCGTTGTAGATGGTAGTGGTGCCTTCGGCGCAGACCGATGCCATGATGATATTGGCGGTGCCGGTGACGGAGGCTTCGTCGAGGAGCATATAGCAGCCCTGCAGGCGGCTACGGGTGGCTTCGACGCGGTAGAGGTGGCGCTCTGCGTCGTAGTTGAAGCTAGTGCCAAGGCGCTGGAGACCGATGAAGTGGGTATCAAGACGGCGACGGCCTATTTTGTCGCCGCCGGGTTGTGGCAGCAGAGCATGGCCGAAGCGCGAGACGAGGGGGCCAAGGAGCATCACCGAGCCGCGCAGCTTCTTGCAACGGCTCACGTAGTCGTCGCTTTCGAGGTAGCCTACATCGATGCGGTCGGCGCGGAAACTGAATGTGCCGCGGTCGAGATGGTGGACGATGACACCCATCTGCCGGAGCAGGTCGATGAGGTTGAGGGTGTCGATGATCTCGGGGATGTTGGTGATGGTGACTTCCTCGCGGGTGAGGAGGACGGCGCAGAGCACTTCGAGCGCCTCATTCTTGGCGCCCTGCGGCTTGATGGAGCCTGCGAGCCGATGGCCACCTTCGATCTTGAAACTTGCCATACTATTCGTCTTCTTCTTTGGTGAGGTCGAGCTTAAAGTCGTCGCGTCCTCGGGGAATCCAGTGTTTTTCGAGGGGGTGACGGGTGGCATAGCGGTAGCGTATGCGCTGGCGCAGGATGTCGATGGCGGCGTAAATGGCCTGCCGGAGGGGAACTTCGACGGCGATACCCTGGCCTGCGATGTCGTAGCTGATGCCGACGAAGGGATAGGTTAGGACAATGGGGAGGCCGGAGATAAAGCCGATGGTGTTGTCGGCTTCTCGGCTGGCGATGACCTGTCGGAAGGCATCGTCTTCGCCGAGGAAGAGGCTGCCGTCATAGTGGTTCTGCCAGGCACCTTCGACAAAGTCGGCGACAGGGAATGGCCCGAAGGCGGTGATGCCCTGCTCGTGAAGCTCCTCGAGGTCGTCGTGCAGTTTCTGCTGCTGGGAGACGACGGCGATGCGCGGGCGCATGAGGCCGAAGTCGTAGCGCAGGCTCTGGCTGATGGCACGCAGGTCGGCCTGAAAGGTTTCGGAAGCGATGCCTTCGCCGAGTTGCGTGGATACGTCGAGGGGATGGAGGAGGAGAACGCGCATCTGGTCGTTGATGATCCAGTCGAACGAGGCTTCCTGTATGCTGAGTGCCCGGTGGATGAAGTCGGAGAGGGCGTGCGACGAGGCGTCGTTGTCGAGATGGCCGGGGAGGGTGACGAGTGCGTCGATGTCTTCCTGGCGATATGCTTCGAGGGCGGCGTTGAGGGAACTGGCTTCGGCGCGGAGGGATGCTTCGGTCTGCTGTCCGAAGTGGAGTTCGGGTTCACTTTCGCCGCAGACGGGGAGCAGGTTGATGCGCCCGTCGATGGCTTCGGATGCGCTTTTGATGATGTTGAGCGGGGGCAGGCTGATGTCGAGCTGGCTGGCGGTCTGCTGCACTACCTGTGCGCTGCCGAAGATAACGGGGGTGCAGAACTCGAGCATCTCAGGGTCTTGGAAGACCTTGAGGAGCATCTCGTAGCCGATGCCGTTGATGTCGCCGTGGGTGATGCCGATTTTGATGAGGTACATTCTATGGGAGGAATAGGGCAGCCAGAGATGGCTGCGACAGGGACGATGGGGGAAGGGGTCAGCCAAGGAAGGCTGCCACAGAAACGATGGGGTTAGAGGGTGACTTCGATCTCGGGGATGAGCTGGTCGGAGGGGAGCTTGAGGGTGTAGAGGCTGGCCTCGAGGTTGCGGATGAGGAGGCGCTTGCCTTCGTTGGGAGCATAGCAGAAACCTTCGGCAAAGACGACGCGCTTGTTGACCTCGTCGAGACGGATGTGGCAGATGAACGGGCCTGCCATCATGCCGTTGCGCATGCGCCACATGCCGCGGAGTTCGCCCACATAACGGCCTCCGATGTTGAGCGCCCTATATTCGGGGAGGACGACGTTGCGGTTGGTTTCCATGTGCTGCGTGGAGTCGGAGCCTTCTATGTTGGCACCCATGACGGAGTCGCGGACGGCGACAGCGCCTTCGAGGGAGAAGATGTTCTGATCGGTGTAGGGCACGCTATAGACGACGAGGTAGCTCTGCTTGGAGGCGAAGTTGTCGGTGCACCAGAAGAAGGTGCTGTCCTTAGCGGGGCGGCAGGTGACGTCCATGGCGCGGGGAATGTAGAGCGAAGCGTTCTGGAGGCGCATGAGGCGGTCCTGCTGCTTGATGAGATGCTCCTTGGTGATGATCTTGATGCGGCGGTTCATCTCGTTCTTGACATAGACCTGACGAAGCTGCTCTTGAACCTGAGGCAGGTAGTCGGCGAGCGATTCGATGCTCTTGGCGTGCATGCGGACGATGACCTGGTTGTAGGCGTAAGGTTCGCGTTCGAGGGTCACGACGGGCTGCTCGCCATTGGTGGGATCGATATCGACGATGGCAACATTGGCGACAATGCGGATGACCTGCGAATCGAAGTTCTCGGGTGTGAGATGACGCACGCGGAAATATTCATCGCCATTGGGTGTTCCTTCCATGGGGAACTCGAAGATGGCGTGAAGGGTATCGTTGAGGGCGGTCTCCTTGAGGGCTTCGTCCATGACGAGGTAGAGGTCGTAGGGCGTGCCGGAGGAGTCGGGCTTGAGAGCTTGTTCGAGGCTCTTCTTGCAGCTGCTGAGGGGGAGGAGCAGGAGGGCGGAGAGGAGGATGAGAAGGTGTTTCATATTGTGGGGGATATTATGGGCAGCCATAGATGGCTGCGACGGGGACTCTGGGGTTGGGTGTGCAACCAAGGATGGCTGCGACGGGGGACGCGATGGGCGCGGGACAGGATATAGGGACGCTCTGTCAAGGCACGGGGAGCTGAAAGAAGGAGAAGTGGACGGCGCCGTAAGTGCGGAGTTCCTGGAAGTAAGGGTGGGACGAGAAGTCGGAGTCCTTGCCGTGTTCGAGGACGAAGAGACCATCGGGAGCAAGCCAGCCGTCGCGGAGGACGAGTTGGGGGAGCTTGTCGAGGTCGGGGAGCGCGTAGGGCGGGTCGGCGAAGATGAGGTCGAAGGGCGTGGCAGGCGGTGTAGCGAGGTAGCGGAAGACGTCGCCACGCACGAGCTGATGGCGGTTGCGGGGGACCTTGAGCTGTTCGGCCACCTTTTGGATGAACTGCTGCTGGGGACGGCTCTGTTCGACGCTGACAACGTGAACGGCACCTCGGCTGAGCAGCTCGAAGCTGATGCTGCCTGTTCCGCTGAAGAGGTCGAGGGCGCGACAGCCTTCGAATGGCATGCGGCACTGGAGAATGTTGAAGAGGGCCTGTTTGGCGAGGTCGGTGGTGGGGCGTGCCTGGAGGTTACGAGGCGGCTCGAAGCGGCGTCCGCCGTATTGGCCGGTGATTATTTTCAAATTAACGGGGGAAAAATAACAATTATCAATTTATATGCTTGATGAAGGGCTGGAGAGCGGTGTGGAGCTGGGTGGCTGGGACACCATTACCCAGGATGAGCAGGCGGTCGTGGAGCTGGTCAAGGCCTTCGCGCATCCAAGTGTTGAGCACGTAGTAGGCGCGGTTGTCGGGATGGGAGGTGCGATAGACGTTGACGAGGGTCAGCTTGCCTTGGCGGAAGAGGGCTAGTTCGAGGAACTGGGGGGTGACTTGGGCAGCCATAGATGGCTCCGACAGAGACGCGGGGGCGGCTTTGGTGAGGAGGGTGGAAATGTGGTGCTCGAAGGTGAGGTCGCCGAAGTTGCGTTGGAGGAAGAGGTAGAGGGAGCGATTGATGCCGAAGCAGAGGACAACGCGCTGGCCCGTGGGGAGGGTGAGGGGGCTGAGGAGAAGCTGTTCCTCGACCGCGGATTCGGAGAGGGGACCCGTGTGCGTTGGTGAGGCTGGCTCGGAAAGGGTGGACCGGTACATCAGAGCGGCGGTGTCGAGGTCGGTGATGTGGGGCGGAAGAAGGATGACGCGGTCGGAGACTATCTGGACGGAAAGGTCGGGAGGAGTCTCGCACTCGGGGAGGGCTTCGAGCACCTCGTGCTGGAGACGGAGGCTGAAATCGGGACCAGGGGCTACCTCGTGGAAGGGAACTTCGTCGAGGAGGGAGGACGCCGAGCTGCGAAGAGAGGCTTTCTCGAGGATGGATGACGCTACAGTGCGTAGACTAGTGTGGTCCGAGAGGGATGTCTCTGAGGCGTGGTGTGAACCCTTTGCGTCGCGTCCGACAAGAAACGAAAAACCATCCGGTGTGAACCGGATGGTCATATTGTCCTTAGCCATTTGAGGATTACTCCCAGTTACCGGCATTGTTGTTAGCCACGGTAGCATCGCCTACCATCATGCCCGGATATTTGTCAAGTTCCTCGCGGTCAACAATCTTGTTGGAGAGTTCCTGCTCGTTGAGGTCGCCAAGGTAAGTGGCGTAAGGAATCTTGGCTTCGAACAGTGGCATCTCGAAACCGGAAGCGGAAACCTGTGTGCCGGTTGCGAGAAGGATGGTGTCCTTGGGCTGTCCCTCGTAGAAGATTGGGATGAAGCGGAGCTCGTCGATGTTGAAGTCGGGACGGCTGAGCGCTGAATCCTTCTCGAGGACGGAAACATAGATGGAGTCACGGCTGAACTTGGCTTTGCTCAAACCGAATTCTGCAATCTGCTTAGCGTACTTTTTGGGATCCTGGAGATAGGTCCAAGCCTTCTGCTCGTTGAGGCCGGCCTGGAGCTGCTCGTCGGTGAGGGTACCGATCTTCTCGACGATGGCAATCTTGTCGTTCTTGGCGAAGTTGGTAAGCTGGTCCCATGAGGAAGCATACACGTGGTATTTCTTCTGGTACTCTTCCTGAAGGGTACGAACGTCCTTGAGACGCTGGATAACGACTGCGTCGCGGCGAGCGACTTCTTTGTTAAAGTCAATAGGGATCATCAGGGACTGATAGCACATGACGACCAAGAGGATTGCTGCAGCAGCAAGGAGAATGTTTAGTAAAGTTTTCATGATGATATGTATGGATTGTATTTTTTTTGGATTGGGCTGTTTTAAGTTTTTTTGTGCTGCAAATATAAACAACTTTTTTCAATTTTGTATATCTTTGCACCGAAAAAATTAAAAAAAAGTATGATATTTTCAGTTTTTGCCCAAAAAATGGCCAGTAAATTGCAATTTACGCCCAACAATTCGCAGAAAGAGGCGATGAATTTGCTTGGAGAGTTCGTTTTGGGCAAATGGATGAGGGACCGGATTTTCGTCCTGAGCGGATATGCGGGAACGGGCAAGACGTCGTTGGTCGGGGCACTTGTGAAGGTGCTGGACGAGGCGCGGATGCCGGTCCAGCTGATGGCCCCGACGGGCCGTGCGGCGAAGGTTTTTGCGTCACTGTCGGGGCATCCTGCATACACGATCCACAAGAGCATCTACCGGCAGCATCGGTTCAATGTGGAGATGGAGGGCTTTGAGCTGACCGAAAACCGGCGGACAGGCGTGCTGTTCATCTGCGACGAGGCATCGATGATCTCGACGCTGAACGAGGGTTCGCCGTTCGGCACGGGAAACCTGCTGGATGACCTGATCGAATACGTCTATGGCTCGGAAGGATGTCGGCTGCTGCTGGTGGGTGACTCAGCACAGCTGCCTCCAGTAGGCCAGAAGCGCAGTCCGGCGCTCGACGTGGCGACACTGCAGGGCTATGGGCTGGATGTGATGACGACGGAGCTGACGGAGGTGGCCCGCCAGCAGCTTGATTCGGGCATCCTGATGAATGCGACACAGCTCCGGAACATCCTGCAGGAGGGCATGCGGGCTCAGACGGGCAGCGAGGCTGCGGCACGACTCTTCGGGCTCCCTCGTATATATTATAAAAGGTATCCCGACGTGCATCGTATCGACGGCTACGAGCTGCTGGATTGCCTGGGTTCGAGCTACAGCCGCGAGGGATTGGACGACACGATCATCATCACGCGATCGAATGCACGGGCCAATAAGTTCAACCTCGGCGTGCGGAACCAGATACTGGGCCGGGAGGAGGAGCTGACGGCGGGCGATCGTCTGCTGGTGGTGAAGAACAACTACTATTGGGGCAAGGAGTTCGACGAACTGCCGTTCATTGCCAATGGCGACGTGGTGACAGTGAACCGTGTGCGTTCGGTGGAGGACCTCTACGGGTTCCGCTTTGCCAAGGTGGAGGTGACGCTTCCCGACTACGACATTGACACCGAGGTCGTGGTGATGCTCGATACGCTGACCGACGATGGGCCAAACCTGCCCGTGGAACAGCAGCAGCGGCTGCTGGCGGCCGTGGCACAGGACTATCCGGAGTGCCGCAACCAGCGGGACCTTTACAGGGCCATCAAGGAGAACCCCTACTTCAATGCGCTGCAGGTTAAGTATGCCTATTGTGTGACTTGCCACAAGAGCCAGGGCGGGCAGTGGCAGGACGTCTATCTGGACCTCGCCTACATCAATCCCGACCATCTGGGCCCCGATTTCTATCGCTGGATGTACACGGCATTCACACGTGCCCGTAAGGGGCTGTATTTGGTGAATATGAGTGACGAAATGTCGGAATAGATGTTTAAAAACATATTTTTTTGACTCTTTTTTGTCCAAAAATTTGGCAGATAACATAAAAAGTTGTATTTTTGCTCCGTAATCTCCATTGGTGAGAAAGCCCGGCATCAGGCCAAGGGTCGTGTTATTTTTGAATAAAATTACTTAATTGTTAGAATAGAATATGAAGGTTCTCAAGTTTGGAGGGACGTCGGTCGGATCGGCTGCGCGTATCAAGAATGTAGCTAAACTCATTGTCGAGGATGGCCAGTCGAAAATTGTTGTGCTGTCGGCTATGTCGGGAACAACGAACACGCTGCTTGAGATCTCGGGCTACTATCGTCTGCAGAATGCGGTAGGCGCGAGCGAGGTGATTGTGCGCCTCGAGCAGAAGTACAACGAAGTGATCGCCGAACTCTACAGCAATGAGGAGTACGAGAAGGAGGCACGCCGTATCATCAAGGGCATTTTTGAGTATATCCGTTCGTTTGCAAACCGCCCCTTCACCATCTACGAGGAGAAGTGCATCGTGGCACAGGGCGAACTGATTTCGACGAACCTGATGAACCTCTACCTGAAGCAGGAGGGCGTCAAGGTCGGTTTCATGCCTGCGCTTGACTTCATGCGCATCGACAAGAATGCCGAGCCTGATTTCCAGTACATCGAGGAGCACCTGAAGGAACAGCTTCGGGCAGCTGGCGAACAGGATGTGTATATCACACAGGGTTTCATCTGCCGCAATGCATATGGCGATATCGACAACCTGCTGCGTGGCGGATCGGATTATTCGGCCTCGATTATCGGAGCTGCCATCCGTTCGGAGGAGATCCAGATCTGGACGGATATCGACGGCATGCACAACAACGACCCGCGCATGGTGGAGAACACCAAGCCGGTGCGTCAGCTGAACTTCGACGAGGCTGCAGAGCTTGCCTATTTTGGTGCAAAGATCCTACACCCCACATGCATCACTCCGGCCCGCATGTATAACATTCCGGTGCGTCTGTTGAACACACTGGACCCCAAGGCGCCTGGCACCATTGTCAGCAACGAGACCGAGCCGAACCAGATCAAGGCCATTGCAGCAAAGGACGGCATCACATCGATTCGCATCAAGTCGAGCCGCATGCTGCTGGCCTACGGCTTTCTGCGCCAGGTGTTCGAGATCTTCGAGCACTACAAGACGGCTATTGACCTGATTACCACATCGGAGGTGGGCGTTTCGCTGACCATCGATCGCGACAAGCATCTGGAGGAAATCGTTACCGATTTGAAGAAGTTCGGAGCCGTGTCGGTCGATCGTGACATGGTAATCATCTGCGTGGTTGGTGACATGCGGTGGGACAACCTCGGCTTTGAGTCGAAGGTGGTGGATGCGTTGCGTGACGTGCCTGTGCGCATGATTTCGTACGGCGGTTCGAACTACAACATCTCGGTCCTCGTGCGCAAGGAGGACAAGGTGAAAGCCCTGCAGGCGCTGAGTGCCAAGCTTTTCTGAATTCATGAAGGGATTTAAGGGAATTCAAGGGATATCAGAGGACAATTGTTCAAAGAACAAATGACAATTGCCGTCTTGCCCAAGTCCTTTAAGGCTCAGCTAACATCTCCTTCTTATCCTTTTTTATCCCTTCTCATCCCTTCCTATCTTTCTACTTATCCCATTGATGAAATTTCCAGTAGAACAATTCCAAGGTGTGCAGACACCGTTCTATTATTATGACAAGAAACTGCTTCAAGAGACGCTCGACGTAATCAATCGCGAAGCGTCGAGGTATGCGGGTTTCCATGTCCATTATGCCGTGAAGGCGAATGTCGATTCCACGGTGTTGGGCATGATTAACGCGGCAGGCCTTGGCTGCGACTGCGTGAGCGGTTGGGAGGTGGATGTCTGCCTGAAGGCGGGATTCCCGGCCTCGAGAGTGGTGTTTGCAGGCGTTGGCAAGTCGGATTGGGAAATCAACCGTTCGCTGGATGCCGATATAGCTTGTTTCAATGTGGAGTCGGCGCCTGAGCTGGATGTCATCAATGAGTTGGCGAAAGCGAAGGGGAAGGTGGCGAGAGTCGCCCTGCGTGTGAATCCCGACGTGGATGCCCATACGCACCGCTACATCACTACGGGTCTTTCGGAGAACAAGTTCGGCATTGCGATGAACATGCTCGACATGATTGTACAGCATGCCCATACGTTGCCCAACATCCAGTTCGAGGGCCTTCATTTCCACATCGGGAGCCAATTGCTCGACCTGGAGCCCTACAAACGGCTTTGCGAGCGCATTAATTACCTGCAGGAGGAGCTTGAAGGCAAGGGCGTCCGAATGAAATCCATCAACGTGGGCGGTGGCTTGGGCTGCGACTATGTCAGTCCCGATGAAAATCCCATCCCGGACTTTGCGTCCTACTTCCGGATCTTTGCCGACCATCTGGCCCTGCGCAACGGGCAGGAACTTCATTTCGAACTGGGACGCAGCGTGGTGTGCCAGTGCGGATCGCTGATCAGCCGTGTGCTCTACGTTAAGGAAGGCAACAACAAGAAGTTCGTGATTCTTGATGCCGGCATGTCGGACTTGATACGTCCGGCGCTGTATCAGGCGCATCACAAGATCGAGAACCTGACGGCTGCGCCCGGTTCGCTGAAGGAGAAATACGATGTGGTGGGTCCTATCTGCGAGAGTTCGGACACCTTTGGCGAGGACGAACTGCTGCCCACGACACGGCGCGGCGATCTGGTGGCCCTGCGGAGTGCAGGAGCCTATGGACAGATCATGTCGTCGAACTACAACTGCCGACCCACCCCGCCGTCGGTGGTGCTGTGACCGAGAAACTTGAGTTATTCAATGCAAAGAGCCATCGCGCTGATCATACTGTTCCTGTTGGTCGCGGGTTCAAGGGCCCAGATCATCGACCACACTTCGCTGCTACCCGATGAACTGCTTGTTGGGGATACTGTCGTGACCAGTGTGCCGGCTCAGGTGAACAGCTACGTGGAACTGCCGAGGGATGTGCTTGATTCGATAGCTGCCGTGGAGGACAGCATTGCAATAGCGGATTCGATACGTGCAGTGCTGGATTCTTTAGCCATGCGGGATTCGCTGGAACAGGTGAAGGCCCTGGCCGCCCGGAAGCCGCTGAAGCCGGTGCCACCGTATATGCGTCAGGCTGTCTATCGCTCGTGGCGTCATAGCAATCCTGTGTGGCCCAAGGGCGTAGTGGAACGGGTACGCAACCGGAAGGTGCGCCTGATGGCCGACAGCCTTCGAAGGGTCGTTGAGGCAATGCCTCCCGACACGTCGCGCCAGGATATGCTCTACCTTTACGATATGCGTCTGCCCCTCATCAGTTCCGGCAGTGTGCCCAAGGATTCGACCCTTCAGCTCAACGAACTGGTGAAGAAGGACGAGGAGGAATACTACGACGAGGTGCTGCCAATCCCTCACTTTGAGGAACAATATACTCGACAGCAGCACAACGAACAGCAGCGTCACATCGTGCGCTACAACTACGCCATCGAGGACCCGCGTCGTTTCCGCTATGCCCGTCGCAAGTTCGATGTGCCGACCGCAGCGAGCCATACAATCGACTCGCGAGCCACGGTGCTCGAAACGCGCATCGCAGATGACCTCGATATCGATTTCAGCCAAGCCAGCCTGCTGGATTTCGGGCAGAGCGTTATCATCAAGGCCGACAAGTGGCACTGGAAGGGCGACCATTCGCTGACGATGCAGCAGACTGCCCTTTCGGACAATTGGTACAAGAGCGGCGACAACAACATGTCACTTTCGGGCGAACAGAAGATCACGGTGAGCCGCTACGACGAGGAGCAGAAGACCACCTTCGAGACAATCCTGGACCTGAAGCTCTCGGGCTACTATACGAAGGCGGACACAGTGCACCGGATGCGCGTGAACGACAATGAATTCACCCTTACGTCGAAGTATGGCTACAAGGCATGGAAGAAGTGGTACTATACCATTCAGCTCTACGGCAAGACACCGATCTTCGACTTCTATGCGACCAATTCGAGTGTCTGCAAATCGACCTTCTTGTCGCCCCTTGAATTGAACCTCTCGCTCGGTGTCGATTACAAGTACACGTCGCCCAACAAGCGGTTCGTCTATTCGCTCCTGCTGGCTCCTTTGTCGTACGACATGAAGTACGTGAGGGACGGAAGGGTGAACGTCAAGCAATATGGCATTGACGAGGGTGAGACGACGATGAACAGCTTCGGTTCGTCACTCACCACCAAGTTCGACTGGAAGATCAGCGACGACGTATCGTGGAGTTCGCGCCTCTATTACTTCACCTCCTACAGCATGTTGAAGGTAGAGTTCGAGAACACGATCAATTTCAAGATCAGCCGGTTCTTCACGGGCAAGTTCTATGCCTATCCCCGTTTCGACGACTCGCGTGACCGAAAGCGTGAGATCAAGGAGATGCTGACTATCGGCTTCAACTATCAATGGTAGAAAAACGACAATACACAATACACAAAACAGATATACACATATAATATTCAAGAAAAGGTATTCTTCACGTTATGGCAGAAACAGACATTAAGCGCGGCTTACAGGAATTCTGGGGCCTGCTCGACGACGATCAGCGAGCGGTGATCAGTAATAGGGCAATTGTCCAGTCCTATAGCAAGGGTGAGTCACTTTATAAGGTGGGCGAGGATTCGACCTATCTGGTGTGTGTGCTGACAGGACACATCAAGCTCGAAAAACTGGGCGTAGGAGGCCGCATGCAGATTACCCGCATGTTTGGTCCGGGCGAGAACTTCGGCTATCGCAGCTACTTCGCCAAGCAGGACCATCAGACCGAAGCCGTTGCGATGGTACCTACCCAGGTGGCCCTCGTCCCCATGGAGCTGATTGAGAAGATTTGCATGATCAATGCCAGCCTTGCCATGTATTTTGTTCGCAATCTCGCTACTGATCTGGGCGCGAGCGACGAACGCACCATCACACTTACGCAGAAGCATATCCGCGGACGCCTGGCCGAATCGATCACGATGCTGATTGACAAGTATGGCTACGAAGCCGATGGCATGACCATCAATGCGGCGCTGCCCCGTGAGGATCTGGCTGCCCTTTCGAACATGACCACCTCGAATGCGATACGCACGCTTGGTTCGCTGGTGGCCGATGGTATCCTCGAGGTGGAGGGTCGCCGCATCCGTCTGCTTAACCCCGAGAAACTGAGGCATATCAATGCCAACGGTTGAGGAAGATACCCTTCTATTCTTCGGTTGCACCCTCCAAATGAGGCCAAAAACAGGCTATTTTATTAGAATCGGACGGTTTTTCGTCCGATTTTTTGTTTTTTAGGAATAAAAACTGTATATTTGCGCCCAATAAACAGCATCAAAGGGCAGTTGCCCTTCCGTTGAAAGAGCTATTAGTGAAACGTTCGAAAACAAGAACACATGATCAGAAAAATACTTATTGCCAATCGTGGTGAGATAGCTATCCGTGTGATGCGTGCCTGCTATGAGATGGGCATCCGTTCGGTGGCTGTCTTCAGCGAGGCCGACCGCACGAGCCGCCACGTGCTTTATGCCAACGAGGCTGAGTGTATCGGCCCGGCACCTTCCAGTGAGAGCTACCTCTCGATCGACAAGATTATCGAGGTGGCCAAGAGACACAAGGTGGATGCCATCCACCCGGGTTATGGATTCCTGAGCGAGAATGCCGAGTTCGCACGTCGTTGCGAGGCCGAGGGCATCATTTTCATCGGCCCCAATCCGCAGACGATGATCGACATGGGCGACAAGATACAGGCACGTCGCCACATGATTGCTGCAGGAGTGCCTGTCGTGCCGGGCACCCAAGACCAGCTGAATTCGCCCGAGGAGGCTGTGGGCGTGTGCAAGGCTATCGGCTTCCCGGTGATGATCAAGGCATCGATGGGCGGTGGCGGCAAGGGCATGCGTCTCGTGCGTCGTGCCGAAGATGTAGTCGAGGCTTACAATGCCTGCAAGTCGGAGGCCATGTCGGGCTTCGGTGACGACACGGTCTATATCGAGAAGTTTGTCGAAGGTCCGCACCACATCGAGTTCCAGATTCTGGGTGACAAGCACGGCAATGTGGTACATCTGGGCGATCGCGAGTGCTCGGTGCAACGCCGTCATCAGAAGGTGGTTGAAGAATCGCCATCGCCCTTCCTCGATCCAGAGCTTCGCCAGAAGATGGGTGCAGCTGCTGTAGCCGCTGCCAAGGCCGTGGGCTATGTGGGAGCTGGCACCATCGAGTTCCTTGTCGATAAGTACAAGAACTTCTACTTCCTCGAGATGAACACCCGTCTGCAGGTGGAGCATCCTGTTACTGAGGAGGTGGTGGGCCTCGATCTTGTGAAGCAGCAGATTCTTATCGCTGACGGGCATGAGCTCACTATCAAGCAGGAGGATGTCCATCAGCGTGGCCATGCCATCGAGTGCCGCATCTGCGCCGAGGATACCGAGAACAACTTCCGTCCCGCACCTGGCATCATCAGCCGCCTTGTCGAGCCTCATGGACCTGGCATTCGTATCGATTCGGCTGTGTATGAGGGCTACGAGATTCCGATGTACTACGACCCGATGATCGGCAAGCTTATCGTGTGGGCTACGCGTCGTCAATATGCCATCGAGCGTATGCGCCGCGCCCTGTACGAATACAAGGTGGCCGGCCTGGTGACCAATATCCGTTACCTGCGTCGTATTATCGATGTTCCGCAGTTCAAGGAAGGCAACTACGACACTTCGTTCATCGAGGTGAACCAGGACCGCCTGCGTCCGCGTCCCGGATTCAAGAACGATTCGGAGGACATGGCCATCATCGCTGCCTATATCGACTATCTCATGAACTATGAGGAGAACAAGCCCGACAATATCAACGAAAATTCAAGCGCCCTGAACCGCTGGCGTGCCTTCGGCCTCCAGAAGGGCGTACTGAGGGTCTAGTCTAGATGCTCTAGAAAATCTAGATACTCTAGAAATAAAAAAGAAAAAACAATGGAAATACAGATAGGTAACAGATTGGCCGAAGTCACCCTGCTCAGCAAGGAAGGCAACAAGGTTTCGATTGAAATCGACGGCAAGATCTACAACGTCGATATCTGCATGTTTGCCAATGGCCAGGTGTCGATTTTGAACAATGGCCTTTCCTATGATGCCACCCTTATCAAGGGTGATACGGGCAAGCATTATCGCGTGGCTCTGAACTATTCGAACTACGAGATCGACATGCTCGACTCGCAGGCCAAGTATATGCGTATGCGCAAGAAGAACGACCTCGAGAAACAGGCCGACAAGATCAAGGCCCCCATGCCCTGCAAGATTGTCAAGGTATATGTGGAGCCCGGACAGCAGCTTCAGGCAGGCGACATTGTGCTCACTATCGAGGCCATGAAGATGCAGTCGAACATCTCGGTGTCGGAGGCCTGCACCGTGGCCGAAGTACGTTGTGCCGAGAATGATTCGGTGATGGCCGAACAGGTGCTGGTATCACTTAACCTTAATGCATGACAGAAATTATGGAACATAAGAAATTGAACGTTCGTGAAAGAATAGATATACTCCTCGACAAAGGCACTTTCGTTGAGGTGGACAAATATGTGAAGCACCATTGCACCAATTTCGGCATGGAGAACAAGCGTGTGGCCGGCGATGGCGTGGTGTGCGGTTATGGCAAGATCGACGGTCGCCTGGTCTTTGTCTATGGTTTTGACTTCGCTGTGCTGGGCGGTTCGCTCAGTGCTGCCAATGCTGCCAAGATTGCCAAGGTGCAGGACGCTGCCCTCCGCAATGGAGCGCCTATCATCGGCCTGAACGATTCGGGAGGTGCACGCATCCAGGAGGGCATCGAATCGCTCTCGGGATTCGGCGACATCTTTTATCGCAATGTGATGGCTTCGGGTGTCATCCCGCAGATTTCGGCCATCATGGGCCCCTGTGCAGGCGGTAGCTGCTATTCGCCTGCCCTCACCGACTTCATCCTGATGGTGCGCGACGAGGCACAGATGTTCATCACCGGCCCCAATGTCGTGAAGCAGGTGACGCAGGAGGACTGCGACAAGGAGAGCCTCGGCGGTGCCGATGTTCACTCCTCAAAGTCAGGTGTCTGCCAGTTCGTCTGTGAAAGCGATGAGGAATGCCTGATGACCATCCGCGAGCTCATTGGCTTCCTGCCCAACAACAACATGGAGGATGCACCCGCCCTACCGCAGACCGATGAAGTGACCCGACAGGTACATGAGTTGGAAGGCGTAGTGCCTGCCGACCCCAATATCCCCTACAACATCAAGGACATCATTGAGCCCGTCTGCGATCATCAGTACTTCTTCGAGATTGCACCAAACTTTGCGAAGAATATTGTCATCGGCTTCGGCCGCATGGCAGGCCGCACGGTAGGCTTCATCGCCAATCAGCCCCAGGTGCTGGCAGGTGCTCTCGACATCGACGCTTCGGAGAAGGGTGCACGCTTTGTGCGCTTCTGCGACTGCTTCAACATCCCGATCATCGCCATCGAGGACGTGCCGGGCTTCATGCCGGGCATTAACCAGGAGCATGGCGGCATCATCCGTCATGGTGCCAAGCTGCTCTACGCTTTTGCTGAGGCCACTGTGCCGAAGATTACCCTGATCACTCGCAAGGCTTATGGCGGTGCCTACATTGTGATGAACTGCAAGCAGCTCGGAGCCGATGTCAACCTCGCCTACGAGAGTGCTGAGATTGCCGTGATGGGTGCCAAGGGCGCTGTGTCAATCCTCTATCGCAAGGAAACGCCCGAGCAGCAGGCCGAGCGAATCAAGGAGTATGAGGCCAAGTTCAACAACCCCTACTGCGCAGCCGAACTGGGCTTTATCGATGACATCATTTCGCCAGCCGATACCCGCAAGGCGCTCATCCAGGGCCTCGAGTGCTGCCGCAACAAGAACAAGTCCAATCCACCCAAGAAGCATGGCAACATGCCTGTCTGAGCCATCGTTCAATGACATTTGAAGAGATTCTCGCCAAGCAGGGCAAGCTGGTCTATACCAATGTGGGCACCAGCATGATGCCCCTGTTGCGTCAGCACCACGATCTGCTGATCATTGCGCCCAAGCCAAAGGAACGTCTCAAGATGTGGGATGTCCCCCTTTATCGCAGGGACAATGGTCAGTATGTCATGCACCGTGTGCTCTGGGTGCGCAAGAATGACTACATCCTATGCGGTGACAACCAGTGGCATCTCGAGAAGGGCATCCAGGACCGGCACATCATCGGTGTGCTGGAAGCACGGTCGCGCGATGGCAAGTTATTGCCGGTACGTGCCACCGCCGAGCATCCTGAGGTGCCGTTCAGCTACAAGCTCTATGTCTTCCTGTGGTGTTTCTTTTTCCCCATTCGTGCATTCCTGGTTTATTTTCATACGAAATGGGTTATTTATAAATATCGCAAAAACAAACACAAAAAGTAATGAAACTGAAATACAATTTTGCCATTCAAAAGGTGACCGATTTTTGGGCAGCGGTGCCTGTGGGCAGAGATGCCCATTGGTATCATGGCGTGATGAGCCTCAACGAGAGTGCCAAGGACATGATGGAGTTCCTGCGCGAGGATATCACCGAGGAGGAACTTGTCCAGAAGATGCTCGAGACGTATGAAGTCCCCGAAGAGCAGCTTCGTCGTGACGTGGCCGAACTGATCCAGAAGCTCCGCGAGGCTGAAGTGCTGGACGAATAAGAGAGAAGAGGCGTTATTCCCGGTTTTTCGTTATACCGATATGCCGGAATAACGTAATACCGGATTTTCGTAATATCGTTACACCGGAATTCCGAGATACCGAAATACCGAAATTCCGGCATCCCGAAATAAATTTTTCACTAACATGTTTTCTGGCACCTATCTTTTTGCAGATATCCCCGTTCGCATCTTTTCGCTCTACGAAGAGGTGCAATTGATGTGTGCTGACTATCGTGCCGAACAAGAAGCCGAGGTTGTTGTCACGACGACAGAAGAGGAGATTGCTGAAGAGGACAGATTGAGCGACGAACAGCGAGAACTGGAAGGATTGCCGCCCTATCACTTCACGAATTCTTATCTGGAAACGCTGACCGTCTATCGAAAGATTGCCCTGGCTTTCCAGGAACGCAATGTGCTCTTGATGCACGGGTCGGTGGTGGCTGTCGATGGCTTGGCATATATGTTCACTGCACTCAGCGGAACGGGCAAGAGCACGCATGTGCGGCTTTGGAGAAATCTGTTTGGAAAGCGTGCCGTGATGGTGAACGACGACAAGCCCCTTGTTCGAATCGAAGAGGGGCGCCCTATCGTCTATGGCACGCCCTGGGATGGCAAGCATCACCTGAGCAACAACATCGCCGTGCCGCTCAAGGCCATCGTCGTGCTCCGACGTGGTGTCGAAAACGAGATTCATGCCCTTACGGCCCAGGAGGCGTTCCCGACACTCCTCCAGCAGTCGTTCCGCACCGAGGATCCGCTGGTGACCATCCGCACCATGCAGCTTTTGAGCATGCTCGCCAAGCATGTCGGACTTTATGAACTGCATTGCAACATGGATCCCGAGGCTGCCGAGGTAGCTTATCGTGGCATGAACAAATAATTTCACGAATTAGAGAATTATCGAATAATTAAGCGAGTATATTAGTTCAGCAAACAATAATTCTTTAATTCGCTAATTCGTGATAAAAAATTAATTCCAGAACATCGACATTCGTATGCTGAACCAACTGCGATATTTCTACGAACAAAGCAAGGGATTCAGGCTCAAGATAATCTTGAGTCTGATGCTTGGTGTGCTGAGCATCGTGTTCGGCCTGCTGTTCATCTATGTCAGCAAGTGTATCGTCGATATTGCCACGGGCAAGATGGATGCTGACCTGTGGACCTTTGTGGGGATTCTCGCATTCATGTTGTTCATGCGTCTGGCACTTCACGGAGCGAACATCTGGTTAAACGGGCGCGTCAACCAGGGATTGGTCAATGCAATGCGAAGCCGTCTCTTCGACGATGTGCTCAACAGTCCGTGGCATGGACGCGAGGACCGCAAGTCGGGCGATGTCATGAGCCGCATCGGCGAAGACCTTCGTGTCGTAGTGGAGTGCATCACGCGCGACATTCCCGATGTGTTCCTGGCTACATTCCAGCTGCTGGCTGCCTCGTGGTTCCTGTTCAGCCTGCAGCCCCGCCTGCTTTGGATTGTGCTGGTCATTGTCCCCGTAGCGATAGTGCTCACCAAGGTCTATTACAAGACGATGCGCCGCCTTACCAAGCAGATTCGTCGGGAGGAGGCCGACATACAGAGCCATATTCAGGAGTCTGTCGAGAATCGTCCGCTGCTGCTTTCGCTGCGTCGCACTGGATTGATGATCGAACGACTTGTTGGGAAGCAGGATCATCTCTTCCGCACTTTCTCGCGCCGTTTGCGCTTCTCGATCAGTACACGCCTGCTTATCTCCAGCGGATTCATGATAGGATACTACACAGCCTTTGTTTGGTCGGCCTATGGCATCATGATTGGCACGGTGACCTATGGTATGATGACAGCTTTGCTCCAGCTCGTCGGGCAGGTGCAGGGACCTATTCTTAACCTTTCGTCCCTTTTCCCCGCCATCGTCCGTGCTACCACGGCAGGCGAACGTTTGAAGGAACTCAAGAATCCCGATCCAACTTATTTTATAAATAGGGAGAAACAGGAACATCCAACCAAGGGCACCATCATGGGCATGCAGCTCCAGAACGTCTCCTATCGCTATCCCGATGGCGACCATGATGTTCTTCACGATTATACCTGTACTTTTGAGCCATCTTCGAGTACAGCTATCATTGGTCCGACAGGAAGCGGAAAGAGCACCTTGGTGCGTATTCTCCTCGGCTTGCTGCGTCCCACCAACGGAACTGTACGTCTTGTCGATAAGAATGGTAATTCGCTGCCTTTGGAGGATGATGCGTATGCCATCTCCTACGTGCCGCAGGGCAATAGCCTCCTGAGCGGCACAATTCGCGACAACTTGCAGCTCGGCAAGCTCGATGCCACCGACGACGAGATACGCGATGCCCTTTCGCGTGCAAGTGCCCTATTTGTCTATGAGCTGCCTCGCGGGCTCGATACCTTGTGCGGCGAAAAGGGCAGCGGACTCTCCGAAGGGCAGGCGCAACGTATCGCCATTGCCCGTGCCTTGCTTCAGCCTGGCTCCATTCTTATCATGGACGAGGCATCGTCGGCCCTCGATCCGAACACTGAACGACAGATTCTCGAGGAACTCCAGCAGCAGGAACTCCACAAGACGCTGATCTGGGTTACACATCACATGGTGGTGCGCGACTATATGCAACATTGCGTCGTTGTCGATGAAGAAGCTTAGACCAAATTGCGACCTTTTCCTCTTTCACTGCATAGAATAATATTCCATTTTCACCGTTTTTTTGTTCCAAAAGTAAGGTTTTTTTCTTTTTTTCTTAAAAAAGTCTTAAAATTATTTGGAATGGATTAATTTATGCTTTATCTTTGCGCTCGTCTTTGTGCTAAGTTTTGATCATCCATTATTTGGAAGTTTATTATAAAATATATCTGCTTATGCGAAAACTTTTACTCTCTTTGATGGCTTGTGCCTTCACCCTTTTCTCTTTTAATACCTCCAAGGCCGAAGGACAGCTGTTCCTGGGCTATTGCGATGGACTGATTGCTACCAGCACATCAGGCACCATTACCGGTCAAACTGGTACAAATGCCACGATTGGAGGACTCATCCGCATTCCTGCTTCGATACTTGGCGCTTATCAGGGACTTCAGATTACGGCAGTTCGTGCCGGTCTTCCCGATGCTTCCGCTTACCCAGAGAAACTCACCGGTTGGATTGCTGCAAGTCAGACAGGCGAGCGTATCGCTACAGGTACCCTTTCTGCTCCCGCAGCAGGATGGAACGAAATCAAGTTGGATAATGCCTACACCATCACGGGTAATGAGGCTGAATTGTGGATTGGCTTCGAGTTCGTGCAGTCGAAGAAACTTAGCATCATCTCTTTTGCTGGCGAAACCAGTGCCGATGGCTGCTGGGTTGGAAAGAACGGCGATTACAAAGACTTTTCATCTCGTGGCTTCGGTTCGCTCTCTATAGAGGGTACCGTAGAAGGTGACAATATTCCGCAGCACAACCTGACCATCGTGTCGGCTTCGACAAACTATACCATGACTCAGCTTGGCCAACCCATCA
>JAEEUA010000192.1 GCA_016286775.1 Bacteroidales bacterium | reverse complement strand
AAACATTGAGATTTCAGGTTGTCGGTGAGGCTTTCAAGAAGAAGCCCCTTGACGTAGAAGCACCCGTTGAGAGACCTGCCAAGTATTTTGGCAAGAAGGTTTTCAACCGCGAAAAGATGTACACGTATCTTTCGAAGGACGTCTATGCGAAGATGATTGATGTGATGGACAATGGTGCACGCCTAGAGCGTGACGTGGCTGACGCTGTAGCCGAAGGCATGAAGCAGTGGGCTACCGAAAACGGAGTGACGCACTATACACACTGGTTCCAGCCATTGACCGAAGGTACGGCCGAGAAGCATGATTCGTTTATCGAACACGATGGTAAGGGCGGCATGGTCGAGGAGTTTACGGGCAAGTTGCTCGTTCAGCAGGAACCCGATGCCTCCAGTTTCCCCAGCGGTGGCATTCGCAGCACTTTCGAGGCCCGTGGCTACTCGGCATGGGATCCTACCAGCCCCGTTTTCATTATTGACGACACGCTTTGTATCCCCACTGTGTTCATCTCCTACACGGGTGAGTCGCTCGACTACAAGGCTCCTCTGTTGCGTGCTTTGCATGCCGTTAATGTGGCTGCCACGGAGGTTTGCCATTATTTTGACCCAACGGTAAAGAAGGTGACTTCGAATCTCGGTTGGGAACAGGAATATTTCCTCGTGGACGAAGGTCTCTATTCGGCACGTCCCGACTTGCTGCTTACAGGTCGTACGCTGATGGGACACGATTCGGCCAAGAACCAGCAGATGGACGACCATTATTTCGGTTCCATTCCTGAGCGTGTGGCTGCCTTTATGCGAGAACTTGAGATTGAAGCGCTCGAACTGGGCATCCCTTGCAAGACACGCCATAATGAGGTGGCTCCCAACCAGTTCGAATTGGCGCCTATCTTCGAGGAAACGAACCTGGCTGTTGATCACAATATGTTGCTCATGTCGGTGATGAAGCGTGTGGCCCGCAAGCACGGATTCCGCGTCCTCTTGCACGAGAAGCCTTTTGCTGGCATCAACGGCAGTGGCAAGCACAACAACTGGAGTCTCTCGACCGACAATGGCGTGCTGCTTCATGCTCCTGGCAAGACTCCGGAACAGAATCTCCGTTTTGCCACATTCATCGTCGAAACACTGATGGGTGTGTATCGTCACAACGGCCTTCTGAAGGCAAGTATCATGAGTGCCACCAATGCACACCGATTGGGAGCCAACGAAGCACCACCGGCCATCATTTCGAGTTTCCTCGGTCGTCAGGTGAGCGAGTTGCTTGACCATATCGAAAAAGCTGATCGCGACAATCTGCTTGCTATGAATGGAAAGCAGGGCCTGAAGATGGATATCCCAGAGATTCCCGAATTACTCATCGATAACACCGACCGCAACCGTACCAGCCCCTTTGCCTTCACGGGCAACCGTTTCGAGTTCCGTGCCGTGGGTAGTGA
Source organism: Bacteroidales bacterium (assembly GCA_016286775.1). Lineage (GTDB taxonomy): Bacteria > Bacteroidota > Bacteroidia > Bacteroidales > UBA3663 > Liminaster. The sequence goes on along the minus strand of JAEEUA010000192.1, from coordinate 5,379 downwards.
AGCCAACTGCGCTTCGGCCATGATTGCCTTGAACAGTGCAGTTGCCGAAGCCCTTGTCTCTTTCAAGCAGCGTGTCGATGCGCGTATTGCCGAGACTGAGGAGAAGTTTGTCGGAACAGGACACAGTGCCACCTTCCATGCTATCATCGATATCCTGCGCGAAGATATCAAGACATGCAAACCCATCCGCTTTGATGGCAATGGTTACTCGGATGAATGGAAGGCCGAGGCTGCCCGACGTGGTCTCGATGTCGAGACATCTTGCCCAGTCATCTTCGATCGATACCTCGATGCAGAAAGCATTCAGATGTTCGAAAGCCTCGGTGTCATGACCCGCAAGGAACTGGAAGCCCGCAATGAGGTCAAATGGGAGACCTATACGAAGAAGATTCAGATTGAAGCGCGTGTGCTTGGCGACCTTTCGATGAACCACATCATCCCGGTGGCAACCAACTATCAGAGCCGTTTGTTGGCCAATATCGAGTCCATGCATAAGGCATTCCCTGCGATGAAGGCCGATGCACTCAGTGCCCGTAACCTCAAGCTCGTCGAGGAGATTGCCGAACGTACCAGCCGTATCGAGACACAGGTCGAGGAACTTGTGGCTGCACGCAAGGTCGCCAACCGCATTGCAGACGAGCGTGAGAAAGCTATTGCCTATCACGACACGGTTGCACCATTCTTTGACAGCATTCGCCGTCAGATCGACAAACTCGAACTCATCGTCGATGATGCCTTCTGGCCACTGCCAAAGTATCGTGAACTGTTGTTCATTCGTTGACGACACGATTATTTTCGAAAATCAGTAAATTTAATTTTAATTTTTTAATTTTTTAATTTTCTGATCTGTCAAGAGGCACACTGGAGTCGGTGTGCCTCTTTGCAATTTCTCAGTGTTTTGTTCTGGAGAATTAGGTTTTAGTTTTGTGAAAATGGCCTCGTCTCTCGCTTCAATAGCGGAGACATCAGCCGGAAAATTGAAACCTCCAATAGGTTTCAGAAAATATGCTCTTCGTGCAGAAAATAATTGCTCGTCCCGTTACCATTTTCGTTCCTTTTCGTCTTTTCGTCTTTTTCGGAATTACTTTTGGGTCCGGATGGATTTTCTGCACTAAGTGCGATTTTATGCAGGATTACTCGATTTTTATAAGATTTTTGAAAGATTTTGAGCGGAGCGACCGATGGGCCGAGGTTGTCTGCCATTTTCACCTTGCCTCCAAACAACTTAGTGTGTAGATTCGTGCGATTCGTGTTCTTTCAAAAAAATCAGGACCAATTCGTGAGTGTTTTTAATACTATCAACCTCACGGCCCATGCGATGCAGTCCGCGATGGTGTGGAATATGTTGTCGGCCCGTGCGATGCTTATGCCGTTTGGTGCGCTGTATGTTCTCGGCCGTGAGCGTACATGTCGGTATTATCACCCAGCACTTGCAAGGCCGATAGCGTGTGCCCTCGGGCAGCAGCGCATTCATTTTTCCGGAAAAATGAACGGCGTGTCTGCCGAAATGGTCCTGCTGCAGCCGTGCGAACGCTGCCTCCTGTTGTCCGAACATGCCACCTGCCGTGGATGCTCACCCCCGAATGATGCATCCGATCCGCAGGTCGAGGCGATGCGCTATCCCCGCTACTCCCGATTCATCCCCCCGACCATCGGGATGCTTGCGCAAACGGAGGAAGCATTCTCCTGGCCATCAGAATGCAAATGTAAGGCTATCTAAGCCTGTAGTCGCCAAGTTTCGATTCAGCATTTCAAAGAACGCAGTGCAAAGTTACTCATTTTCGTGGCATATTCGCCCAAAAAGGTGGTTCAGACTGCAAATTTAACAGATTTTACGATAAAAATTTATCTTTTTCTCCTCAAAAATCGCCAATATTTTAGGGAGGTGGCTTACGAATAGGACTATCCTATCTGAAAAACTGCCAGTCAACTTTGTTTGGAGGTACACAGGACAGAAAATTAAAAAATTAAAAAATTAAAATTAAATTTACCTTTTTCCCTATTGCGCGCGATATTTTATATATAAATAATATATTATATTTTATATTTAAAAATTTATAGTTTAAAACTCACCCCCCTTAAAAATCATTATCCCCCAAACACTGAATTTAATTTTAATTTTTTAATAATTTAATAATTTGATGTTGCCATTTTGTTTGGGTTGATTAGTTAAGACATTGAGATATAGATATTTGAACATTTTCTTATATGCAGTTCAAATAATCAGACATCCTTCATGATTACATAAAATATTAAATCAGATGCAGAAAAAGCTTCAAGAAATAGCACCCCATTTTGCTCGGATAATGTGCTGAAAACACATCTTCCCGTACGTTTAGAGTTGGCCTTCCTACCTTATGTTTTCCACAATTCCCTGGATTTGATTGACCGAATCTCCAGCTCCATAGTCAACAAATTGTAGGGATAGAGATGGTCAGAAAATTAAAAAATTAAAAAATTAAAAAATTAAAATTAAATTTACTGATTTTGCGTTGGAATGTATTGCCTCACTATTTGTGATAATCCAAAAGTGTACCACTTAGTAATTGAAAAGTGTACCATAGTTTGTAATAACCCTTAAATCGCTGATCTACAAGGCTTGCCCTAAATCAAGGCAAGCCATCTGGTCCATGCAACTTATATACAAAACGCTGATTATCAAGGCTTATTCTAAAACGGAATAAGCCTCGCCATTGCATTACTGGCCCTAACATCTTGAAATACAGGAATTCGAACGAACAGTTAGAATTGATTCGCAAGTCGCGGATATTCAGGAATTGCCCTAATACAGGGCAATTAAACAGACTCCTTAATCCACTGATCTACAAGGCTTACGCTGAAATACCGTAAGCCTCTTCTATCTTCTTGTGGCCATTCAAGAGGCTGAAATAAAAGGCTTTGAGCAAAATGCTCAAAGCCTCCTGTTGGTTTCTGAATGTGTTCTATTTTTCTTCTATCAATAAATCATATTATTTTTTCTGTGTCTTAAGATATGATCAAGACGCTTTTTTTTCATTGGTATTTGCGTTAGTAGGCATGATCAGTCTGGATCTCGGTCTTGTCGAGCTTCTTCTTGTCGATGGCACGCCAGCAATAGACGATGTAGGCGAGGACGAAGGGAACGAGGAAGGAGACGTAGAACATGGTGCGCAGCGTGAACTCGCTGCTGCAGGAGTTGCGGATGGTGAGCGACGACTGCAGGTCGGCGGTCGATGGATAGTAGGCTGTGCCATTCCACCCAGCGCAGAGCAGCAGTGCCAGCACGACGAGCACGGTGCCTATGCCGGCAGGCCAGATGCCGCAGATGTACTGCTTCGAAACGATGGTCTTGCCGATGCCGAAGAGTACGAGCACAACGCCTATCAGCAATAGGACGAGGAGATACCACATCTGGAGGAAGTTGTTGAGATACTTCAACGGTTCCACCGTGATGACGCCTGCCTCGTTGTAGGCAAAGCCGTCCTTCAGCAACAGGTGGACGAGATAGACGACGAAGAGCACGACGAAGGCGACTGCATTTACCTTGAGTCCGACGACACCGCGCTGACGGATGCCCTCGTCGGCAACGTTGTTCATCACATAGAGGATGCCCAAGGTGCGTGCCAGGAACACGACCGCAAAGCCGAAGACGAGAATCCAGGGATTGAGCAGCGCATCGAGGCCGTGCGAGGCATTTCCCCAGTGGCTGATGACGGGCGTCAGTGACCCGGCATTCACCAGATTGCTCTTCTCGACCACGAAGTTGGAGCCTTCGAAGAAGGTCGATACGGCGCCGCCCAGCAGCAATGGGCCGACGATGCCGTTGAGAAAAAGGAAGAACTGGAAGGTGCGGGGACCGAGGAAGTTGCCGATCTTGTTCTGGAACTCGTAGCTGACGGCCTGCAGCACGAAGGTGAAGAGGATGATCATCCACAGCCAATAGGCTCCACCGAACGAGGTGGAATAGAAGAGGGGGAAGGAGGCAAAGAACGCGCCGCCGAAGGTGACGAGGGTGGTGAAGGTGAATTCCCACTTGCGTCCGGTAGAGTTGAAGACCAGTCGCCGGCCTTCTTCGGTCTTGCCCAGACTACGGGCCAAGGAGTTGGCTCCCTGCACGAAGAGCAGGAAAACGAGCAGCGCACCGAGCAGCGAGACGATGAACCACCAGTATTGTTGCAAAAATTCGTATGTCATATGGGTAGGGTTAAGAGGGGTGAGAGGGCAGCCAAGGATGGCTGCCGCGTAAACGCGAGATCAGGCCGAATAATCGGGGCCTTTCTTGATTTGCTTGAGGAGGATGTTGATTTCGACGGCGAGCATCGTGGTGAAGAGGATGAGGAACAGGAAGAACGTGATGATGACCGACGAAGAATGCAGGTCACTGACGGCTACCCAGGTGGGGAGCATATCCTGGATGGTCCACGGCTGACGTCCGAACTCTGCCACGAGCCAGCCGCTCTCGGAGGCTATATAGGCCAACGGGATGAGCGCGATGGCTACCCAATAGTGCCAGTTGGGCAGGGTGGTGATGTCGCGCTTCTGCCAGAACTTGGCGGGCCATCGGTAGGCTCCTGCCAGCACGATGGCGAAGAACAGGATGAGGAGGCAGCCGATGCCCACCATGATGCGGAATGCCCAGAAGTTGATGGGGATGTAGGGCACTACCTGATCCTTGTCCTTGATGTAGCCATAGCCGAAGTATTTCATGTTCTCGTTGATGGTGGCAAGTTGTGCACCGAGGGAATCCACGGGCACACCTTCCTGCCTTGCCTTGCGATAGTCGGCGAGTGCGGTGATGGCTTTCTTGCCGCGTTCTATCTTTTCGTCGATGGAGGGTTCGCGTGTGCCGTCGGGCTTCGTATAGCCATTCAGCAGGTCGTTGATGCCGGGCACAAAGCCATGGATGTCGTTGGTCGCCATGAACGAGAGGGCATAGGGCATCTCGATCTTCAAGGGTGCCGATTCGTCGTTGGCATAGTCGGGCTGGCTGAAGGGATTGACCCAGGCGACGGCTGTCAGTCCGACATCGGTGCCGCCATTGTAGAGCGCTTCCATGGCTGCCAGCTTCATGGGCTGCACTTCGGCAACATCCTGAGCCGACTTGTGTCCGGTAGCGGCAGCAAGGAGGGAAGCTACGAGGCCGACGATGGCGCCAATCTTGAGGCTTTCGAGCGCAAGTTTCGTCTCGCGTTTCTTCATCAGGTACCAGCAGCAGACGCCCACGCAGAAGACAGCGCCAACAATCCACGCCGAGGTGACGGTGTGACAGAACTTCGAGACAGCAAAGGGTGAGAGGGCGACTTCGGAGAACGAAACCATCTCGTGGCGCATCGTGTCGGGGTTGAACTCGCAGCCAACGGGATACTGCATCCAGGCGTTGGCCACCAGGATCCACCATGC
>JAEEUA010000191.1 GCA_016286775.1 Bacteroidales bacterium | reverse complement strand
GTCAACCAGCAAGGTCTGGTTGGCATTGATCACTTCGCCCGAGTTCTTGTTGATGAGGAAGGCAACAACCTTCAGCTCCTTGTCCTGGATCAAGTCAAGCACAGCCACATGATCTTCGGGGTCGGAGCTCAGACGGTCTTCACCGATGAGGGCGCCATTGAGGTCGGCTACGAAGGTGCCGCTGATGGCCTCTCCTATCTTGGTGGGGCCGCTGATGCTGCCATCGACGCCATTCGCTATGCCCCATCCTGCAACAGCCACATGGTTGTAGGTCATATCGAGGATATAGCTGTCCATCTGGGTCAGCTGGCCGAGATATGGATCATTGCCATACTCTTCGGCATATTCGTTATAGTAGTTGGCCTGAGCCCAGCTGCGACCGGAGCCCGTCAAGCCGTCAGCAACAAGGATGTAGCCGATAGCAAGTGATGGATTTTCATCTTCGAAGAAGAACTTCGTCTCGGTGCTGATGTTGATCTTGGTCTTCTCTTCGTCAGCCCATACTGCTTCCACGGCGATGGATGCAGGTGCCACGTCAGCGATGGCGGCTTCCACATCAGTCTTGATGTAATATGGGATATAATCATCGGTGCCATAGTAGGGATCGACATTGGCCACACGGTTGATAAGCATGCTGGGGTATCCCTCAATATACTTTTGCTGGACATCCATATATTCTTCAATCTCCATCGGGTCGCCATTGTGGGAAGCAACGAGAACAATATCGTCGCCGAAGTCGGCAGCAAGCTTCTCCAGTGCTACCCAGCCACGAGTACACCATCCGCACCATGTGCCGGTATATTCCTCGATGAGTGGTTTCTTCTTGGCAGCCTCAGAAAGCACGTAGAGGGTGCCCTTGGCAACGCTTTCCTTTTCGTTGGGCTCGCCGTTCACCTTGGTAAGGGCAAGTTCAATCTTCTGGGTTCCAGCCTGTTCGCCGGTATTGAAGGTGACATTCACGGTGGTGTAGTCGAGGATCTTTTCAACAGGGTTGTCGAGTGTGACGGTTGTCTCAAAGGGCTTCGCACCATTGATGCTCACCTCGTAGGTGAAGTTCTGGATGCCAGCCAAACCGGAGTTGGTGATGGTGACGGGGAAGACAACGTCTTGGTTGACAGAAGCAAATTTCTCGCCGAAGTCGGAAAGCGTAGCTGCATTTTTGAGGAACTTGTCGCCACCAATCAGGGCCTCTGCGCCCAGATAGTAGCCATACGTCGAGTAATCGAACCAACCGACAAAATCAAGATATGAAGGATCGCCATACATTTCAGCATTTTGCGTGCAAATTTCATCCTGATAAACCGATGCGAAGTACATGGTGCCTTCAAACAATTTGTCGCCAGGAGTGACTGCAAATGGTTCTGCCTCAGGATGTACTGCAATCCATTCCAGATATTTTGCATACCATTCATAGTACTCCTCGATGGTGGTATAATCATCGGGTGGATATTCGGTCATGTCAACTTTAGAGTCGAAATAGAAACCTACGTAGAGGCCACCCTCGGGAATCTCGTACTTCTTGTCGAAGAGGACTTCGTTATATCCCTCAACGGGCGTTTCAACATTCTTGATCTCCAGGTCGTAGCCATCGGCATATTTGCCAACCTCGGAAAGTTTGGTCGAAATCCATGCCTTCACATTGCTCAGACCAATTGTTGTGGGCAGATAGAAGCGCATACCGTCGATGGTAGCTCCCTGTCCGGCCACCTTGTTGGGTATGTAAATGGCTAAAGCATAGTCGCAGTCACACATGGTACCCAATGTCATGATATCCTCAGGGTTCCAGTAGCCGAACCAAGCCTGGCCGGGTTCGAGCTCCAGATCCATAAGGGCTGCGGGAGCCTTCTTCATCTGGGGCATTGTGGCATGTTTCATGCTCTTCTGGAAAGGACTGTGCTTGGGCAGTCGGTACTCTTTCTGACCTGTTGCACTGATGGTTGCTACAAACGCGAGCAACATCACGATTGAGAGTAGTTTTTTAATCATGTCTCAAATAAAAAATTAAAGGTTAGTAAAAAAAATATTGGTTATTTGATGATAATCTTGCGAGCAGATCTGCTGTCCTTGACGATGTAAACACCGCGTTTGAGTTGCTGGCGCTCGATGGCATCGGCATTCAGCATGACGGGGCGACCGCTGAGGTCATAGACGTCGGCGCGTCCCTTGTCAGCTATGAGTTTTTCGATGCCCGAAGACTCACCGTTCAGGAATTCGATGTAGATGGAAAGCTCTTCGCCCCCAACGTTCACGTCGAGTTTGGCAAGCAGGTGGCCCACCTGGCGAATCGTGTAGGCGTCGAACTGTGTCTGGATCTTGGTTCCTGAGATGTTCTTGTTCAGTTCGGTGACATCGTTCATCGGGGAACATGCACCACCCATGCACCATTGCAGGGACTTTGCACGGAAGGTGTGCTCCATAATCTGCAGGTGTGCCGTACCGCTTATTGTACTGCCATCCTTGCTCACGAGCATCAGTCCCGTTTCGGGTGCCTCGGCTGGATTGGTCTCGCATGACAGATCTCCGAAAAAGTCGATGGCTGCTTCGATTGAAACGGCGCCATTCTCAACGGGCTTGCCTTGATACTGGAACTCAATATTTTGAGCGAACACTGCCATTTGTGCAGCGAAGAAAAACAAAGAGGAGATAAAAAATTGCTTCATAGGCTAATTATTTATGTGTTATTGTAAATAAGACAATTTTTATCAATACGTATGCAAATATACAAATAATGTAAATGAAATCAGTCAGTCTATTGGAATATTGTCAAAATAATCACTTATTGGCTGCATTATTGCCACTGTTTTGCTTTGTATAGTTGTCAATATGTTTGCAAATATTGTTGGATAGTATCGGAAAGAATCAGCCTGGGACCGCACGGCCTCAGGCTGATAGTTTTATGTCAATGTGTCATTGTGTCAAAATGTCATTATGTCACGAATGGAGTTTCTCTACCGCGCTCAATATTTCCTCAATCTTCTCCACTATGCGGCGCTGCTCGGGGAGTGGGGGGAGAGGGACTGGTATTGATTTCAATAAAGCGAAATGTCGAGCATATCCTCTATCTCTTATCTTGATAGAAACATACTGAACCCAATAATAGAGGTATTTAGGAATAAATACAATAGCTTTCAAAAACTTTGTTCCGTCTGCTCCAATAATAAATGGGAAATCGACATATTTAACATTCCTTGTATGATCTCCAAACATTACAAGGGGTAAATCATTAATTACCTTTGTTTCTTCATTAGAATACCCATCATAGAGTTGTTGACCCTGGCTTACCACTCTAAATAGACCTTCTTTTAGAATATCTTTTGAAAGAATCTGATTATCTTTATTGCCTACTAAATATGTAATAGATTCTAATCTACACCACTCCCACCCCTCAGGAATATCAAAGGGGATTTCGTCGGGGGAGATTGGTTTTTCTTCGAGGTCTTTCTTTTTCAGTTTGCCTTCCTTGACGAGACGGGCCTTCTCTGCCCGAATTCTTTCAAGCAGTACGGATGCGGGTTCCTCATTCGGATCTTGCGGCACCAGGTGACCTTGGATGGCTAAGTTCAACAATTTGTCACGGGTCTTGTTGGCTGCTTCCTCCAACTCTTTTTCGCTCCGTTCGATGATGTCAATCTGCTCAAACAATTCATCCACAGCCTTCACTATGCGGTGCTGCTCGGCGAGGGGAGGGAGAGGAAGAATAAGAGATTTCAACCTGTTTGCTGATAGACCTGGCATCGCAGTTCCAACTATACCCAATTGGTTGCTTTCTTTTAATTTATAAATGAAATAATACACATATTCACAAGTGCCTTTTATGCACGGTCGCAATCTATGAACATGATTCTGTAAACAAATATCAAAGTCTTTATCCCATATTGCGGAACGACCATATCCTGCACCTCCTTCGCATACTAGCAGATCTCCTTTTGTGGCTGAACATGTTTTGATTTCCTCTTCAGTAAAGTTCATAACCTTAACTTTATCTAGCACGAATCTTCCCCAATATAAATTCGAGGTCGTGATAAATTTTTGCGGTGTACCTTTACTTTCTATATTACTACTTTGCTGTTTTCCGCTTGAATGTAAGAATAAATCTCCAATCCTACACCACTCCCACCCCTCAGGCACCTCAAACGGAATCTCGTCCTCAGAGATAGGCTTTTCGATAAGGTCGGATTTCTTTATCTTCCCCTCCTTTACCAACCGGGCCTTTTCAGCACGGATGCGGTCGAGAAGTACGCTGGCAGGCTCATCGTTGGGATCTTGCTTGACGAGCTTGCCGTGAATTGCGAGGTCGAGGACCTTCTGTCGTATTTTTTTCGTATCCATCGTGATGATTTATTCTGCAAACAAGTCATCGGACGTGATGACCGACTGGAATTCATCGGAGTAACTGTTTCGCTTTACTCCAGATGCCGACACCAGTACGAGATGCACGGCTTTGTCGGTGTCAGCTTCTGCCACAAAACGAGAGCGTCGGTTTAGCAGACGCAGATACTCCTCTTCGTTGACCTCGTATGGCTCCTTTGTGTATTTCATCTCGCAAATGTCAATTACCTGGTCATTGCGGTCAATCAACAGATCAATCTGTGCACCACGCAAGCCGTCTTCGCTTCGCGATGACCGCCATGAGCAAATGGTGCTGATTGTGCCAATTATGCCAAGTGATTTTCGGATTTGAGAAATGTGGAGCAAACATACTCTTTCGAAAGCAAGTCCGCACCAATTATAGTAAATGGCAGAGCCTGTTTGTGATGTCCAAAAGTGTTCGTCGGCCTGGCTGTTCTGGCGTATAAATCTGTAATAGAACAGCGTATATGAATCGATAAGCTGATACACAGATCCTTTGGTTTTCTGACCAAAAGCCCTGTATCTGCGAATGAAGCCGCAAGCTTCAAGATCCTGAAGCAGCTCTGACAGTTTTCCATTGTCGGCAAGATTGCAATGCTGGAGCAATTCCTCTCGTGTCATGCCTATGTGTTTGGCCCCAAGGGTATTGACTATCTTGATATATGGAGCGGCATTCTTGAACAACGAAGCATAAAGGTCATCGAATTCATTTGCCAATTCACCATCAGGATTGAAGAACAAATCATCGATGTTCTGGGCAAGGCTCCTCTCACGTTTTAGTTTTGACCAATAGAACGGAATGCCTCCCATCACCATATAGCACTCAATCAGTTGGCGCCGGTTCATGCCCAGCTTTCGGTGAGTTGCATATTCTTCACATTCGAATAGCGTGAAAGGCTGGAGATGTATCTTTGTGTTCACTCGATTGTGGAGTCCGCCATGATCCTTGAGAATCTTGTTGATTACCCATGATGTGGCAGAACCGCACGTGATGAGTACAACGTCTTTGCGAGCCGCGGCCCATCCGTTCCAAAAATTTTCGAGGGCAGGGACAAATCCCGACCGCTGCGTATCCATCCATGGCATTTCGTCGATGAAGATGACTTTCTTGGTTTCATTCGACTGGCGAATGATGTTCTTCAACATGTCGAAAGCATCCAGCCACGTTTCGGGTATAGCGGTTTTGCCTAAACCGTATTCACGCAGAGACAACCGCCACGCAGCCAGCTGTTTCTTCATCGGGGACTTGGCAAGTCCAGTGTGATAGAATGTAAAATGACCTCCGAAGGTTTCCCTTATGAGATAAGTCTTGCCAACTCGTCTGCGTCCATAGACAGCTACAAACATCGAATCCTCTTCTCGTGTGGCACTGAGAAGCATTTCTTGTTCTTTTCTTCTCCCTATAAGCATAAAATATTTCTTTTATGGATGCAAATATACAAAAAAATACTTATACTCTGCGGAATGTGTCCAATTTTAATAGATTCCGCAGAGTATAGGGGTGTTTTTTAAGAAAATTCAAAGTCTGCATGACAAAAGATCGTTCAAACGATTGACGGCATCGGCGATGGCACGGCTCTTCGCCTTCATCGTGGTGATGAGCTCGTCGAGCGTGACGTCATCGTCGTCCTGCGTCTGCTTGATCCACGTGATGTCGAGGTTCGTCTTGTCGCGCGCCAAAAGGTCGGCAACGGGGAAGCAGCGGAAACGCTCGGTCTCCTTACGAAGGTCGAGGTTGTCGGCATGGTAGCAGCTGACGAAGTCGTCGAGGTCCTGGCGCTGCATGGGTCGCGTGGCAAGGGTGTGCTTGATGCCCGTGCGATAGTCGTAGTACCACACGCGTTCGGTGGTTCCTCCGCGCTGGAAGAAGAGCACGTTGGCCTTGACGCCCTGCGCATAGAAGATACCCGTGGGGAGGCGCAGGATGGTGTGTAGATTGTAGTGCGAAAGCAGTTCCTTTCGAATCACTTCGCCCGCACCGGCTTCGAAGAGCACATTGTCGGGCAGCACCACGGCAGCACGTCCACCATCGTTGAGCATCACCATGATGTGCTGCAGGAAGTTGAGCTGGTTGTTCTTGGTTTCGACAAAGAAGTCCTCGCGGTCGATATCGACGCTGCCCGCAGGACGTGTGCCGAAGGGAGGATTGGCAAGGATGACATCGACCAACTGTTCGGGCACCTTCTCGAGCGAATCCTCGCAAAGGATGGGGCTGCGCTGCGTGCCGATGCCGTGCAGATAGAGATTCATCGAGGCAAGGGTGACGACGAGGGCAGTGTTGTCGTAGCCATGGAGCGCCTTGTCGCGCAGGAAGTCGAGCTTCTCGCGGTTGTTCGACTGCCCTTTCATATAGTCGTAGGCAGCCAGCAGGAAGCCGCCCGTGCCGCAAGCGGGGTCGCAAACGGTTTCGCCGATTCGCGGACGCGTCACATCGACCATCGCCTGGATGAGCGAACGGGGCGTGAAGTACTGGCCTGCACCCGACTTCTTGTCCTGGCCGTTCTTTTCGAGGATGCTTTCGTAGATGGCACCCTTCACGTCGCCGTCGAGGTCGAGCCAGTTCTGCT
>JAEEUA010000190.1 GCA_016286775.1 Bacteroidales bacterium | reverse complement strand
TAGCTCCACACCATCCATCTCCGGCATCATCACATGGCTGAGCACCAGGTCATAGCCGTCGGCATTCTCAAGCAGTTTTTCGAGGGCCTCACGGCCATTCAAGCAGGTGACCACACGATAGGTAGGCCGAAGTTCCGATACCAGATAGTTGAGAATCTCTTCTTCGTCATCGACAACTAGGACACGACGCGAGCTTCGGTTGGAACCCGTGGATGTCTCGTCCAGCGTCTGCCCCATCGACTTCTTCACAATCGTAACCTCATCCAGGTTATCCACCAGTTCAGCTCCCCGCACCTGCCGGGTGATCTTTTCCTTGTCCTTGTAGGCATCATCGCGGGTTGGCAACGTAAAGGACAGTTTCGTTCCCTGCCCCTCTGGATTATCTTCGGCATGCACATCGCCATGATGCAGCGTAATCAAGGCCTTCACAAGGTTCAGACCGATACCTGTACCCATCGCGTGGGGATTGTTCACATTCGAACGGTAGAACAATTCGAAGACATGCTTCTTGTCCTCGGGGTCGATGCCGATGCCCGTATCGGTGATGCTGACTCCCAGCATCTTTTCGGAAGTCAAATGACTTTCCACCGTGATTTTTCCCCCATGGGGTGTATATTTGATGGCATTCGAAAGCAGATTGATGACAATCTTTTCGAAACAGCCCTTGTCAATCCACGAAACAAAGCCTTCGGGCAGGGAATTGTTGTACGTAAGATTGATCTGTCGTTCTTGGGTGAGGTCCGAAACCGTATCGCAAAGGTCCTCAAGCAGCTTGGCGGGAGACAATCTCTGGCATTGCAGGCGCATCTGTGCCTTGTCCAATTTCCGGAGGTCCATGATCTCATTGATCAGGCCCAGCACGCGATTGGCATTGCGGTCGATGAGCCGATAGCTGCGCGAACGTTCCGGATCCTTGTCCTGCGACATCAGTTTCTGCAACGGACTAACGACCAGAGTCATCGGGGTACGTATCTCGTGCGCAAGATTAATGAAGAACTGCAGTTTCTCCTCGTTGGCAGCCACGGCACGGGCATGCCTGATTCGAATCTTCTTCTCACGATAGCGACGACGCAGATGTTGGACGACCAGCCAGACGACAATGCCCAATGCGAACAGACCCAGCAGCAAAGCCCACCAGCGCAGGAACCAGGGGCGCGCAATGGCAATCTGAATACTCTCGACAGGCGAAAGGGTGCCATCGACGGCAATCTGGAAGCTGAAAGTATGCGAACCTGAACCGATACGACTGAATGTCACTCGATTGACGCTGGGCGGAAGTTTCTGCCAGGCGTCATTGTCCAACGAATAGAGATAAGTCACGCTGAAGGTCTGCATGATGGGGCGCGTTGCCAACTCAATGGAGAACGAGCGGTCGCGCTCCTCCAGCTGATAAACGCCACGGGCATCGGGCTGGATGTTGTTCTGGTCGGTACTGAATCTCACGACGCGGGCCTTCACCATCGTTTCATTCTTGCGTATTTCGCGGGGATGGAACCAATTGATGCCCTGCGTGCCGCCAAACCATATCGTACCATCCTCATCGCGCATCGACGCATTCTTGTAGAATTCGTTGAACTGAAGTCCTTCGCGCGACGTATAGTTTGTGATGGTATGCTGATTGAGGTTGAGCTTCGAAATGCCCTTGCCACTGCTCACCCAAAGGTTACCCTCTCCATCGGTCTGTGAAGCAAAGAAGTTGTCGGTTACGAAGCCGTCCTCCTTGGTATAGATCCTTCCGCTTCTCTTCTGTGTATCGAAGACAATCAGGCCGGAGTTGGTACAAAGGCAGATCTGGGTGGCAGAAATGCGCGAGATGCTATAGATCATCCATTCGGGGTAATACTGCTCACATTTCATTTCGTCATCCAGTTGGCTGATAATCACCAGGCCATTGGAGCCTCCCGCATACAGCTGACCGGTTCCACAATCGTAGCACAAGGAACCTACCCAGTTGCAGGCGGGATGCAGATTCTGACGCACGAAGGTCTTCCTGGCCTCGTCGTATTTCAGAATACCGTTACCCATTGACCCCACCCACAGATTGCCCTGCCCGTCCTCGGCGAAGGCATAGATATTGCTGGTGTTGCTTCGCTGGTTTTCAACGGGAATATATTGGCAGACACCTGTCTTGAGGTCGAGCAGACCACCTCCCTGTCCATACGAGCCGAACCAAACACGATGACGCGAGTCTTCGAACAAGGTGATGAGTGCAGTGGGAACCGAACCTGGACCTATGTTGCAGGGATAATAGGCCCGTGTCTCTCCGTTGTCATCCAGGCCATAGACGCCACCATTGTCCGTGCCCACCCAAAGCATACCATCGTGCGAACGGATCATCGACGTCACACAACGATCGCCGATGTTGTTGAAGCGCAAGGAATGGGCCCCATAATAGTGGAAGTCAAAGGGATTGCCCGAAATCATCAGCACTCCCTTCTGATAGAGGGCCATCCAGATATCTCCGTTTCTCGACGTAGTCAAAGAATGAACCTTCTGGGTTCCCATCTCCATCTGTGAATCGTCGAAATCGAAGTTCGCAAGCCGACCCGTTCCACAATCCAGAATCTTGACGCCTTCACCATCGGTACAGACATACATCTGCTGTTTGCCAGGCACAGCACGCAGTTCGCTGACGCGGAATAGGTCTTTCGGGCCGGTTATTTCTTCGATACGACGGGTTACCTTATTATATTTATAGAGGCCTCGGTCCACTCCTCCCATATACATGTTTCCATCCGGTCCTATTTCCAGCAGATTGAATCCCTTGATGTCGTCCGACAAAGGTATTTGCTCCATGTTGCCCTCTTTGTCCAACCGATGCATGCCATGCACCGAAGAGGTGGTCCAGATATTGCCATTGTAATCCTCACAGCAGCGCAGGCTCGTTCGGATTCCTTGTGTCAAAGGATTGGGAAAAGCGTGCGGTATCCCGTTCTCATCGATATGGATAGAGAACGTGATTGTTCCGGAAACAATGAAATCGCCATTCGCCAATCGAACCAGATCCGAAACATTGGCAGCTGGAATGCCTTGCAAAGAGTCACAGATGACTGAGGTGAAGTCGTCGGTCCCGGGCCGATACATCTGCACGCCAGCTCTTGTGCCGACCAGCACATGGCCTTCCTCGTCCGTACAGATGATTCGAACGATATTACTCTGCAGGGAATGCGGATTGTTCGGCTCGTAGGTATAGGTTACGAACTGCGAACCATCGAAACGGCACAACCCATCTTCAGTCGAAATCCAGATCATCTCGTCGGCGCTCTCCTCCACCTGATTGACCAGGCTGCTCGGCAAATTATTCTCGGTCGTATAAAGCAGATTCATTTTGGCTTCAGCCTCACCGACTATCAGACCGGCGACTGCAGTCAAGACCGCACGTCGCACAAAGCGATTATTCAGAAGCTTTTGGAACGTTGAGACAAGATCTGGAAAAGGAATGTGTAACATAATCTTAGGTTTTATCCGGGGCAAAGATAACAATTATTTATCAAACCATGTTACAAACGATGAAACAAATCTCTCTAAAATTGTAACATTTACGTAAAATACCCGTTTTTCAGGGTTAGAACCCATCTAAAACGATGCTGGCTCGTGGAAAATGTATCCACGAGCCAGCAGAATCGTCAGGTTACAATCGCTCATCATTGTGCCACAAATGGCTTCAGTCCTTCTGCGGCCTCGGCCGCTGTAATCTCCTTGCCTCCGTTGTCAAGATCGATGAGCTTATACCGGTCGTGCCCCATGCCAAGCTCCTTCATGTAGGAGAGCTGGCGCAGGCCATGACGACTGATGATGCGCTCCAGCAGGTCGTGGTGCTCTTCTTCGGTCATGGCAAATACGATGTCGATGCAAGCCTGATCGACAGCCAGGATATCGGTTGACGAGAGGATGCCGACATTTGGCGTTACGACAGGAGCAGCAGCCACGCCCTCGCAGTCGCACGACACGCTCATGTTGCGCATCACGTTGACGTAGGTCACATGGCCGTCGAAGAAATCAATGGTGGCCTTGGTCGATTCGGTCATACGCTCCATGAATTCTTCCTCCTTGATGTCCCACTGGTTGGGCTGTCCGGGGGTTGTGTGGATCATCGCCTTGCCGACTCGGCCGTCTGCGCATCCGATGCCGATGTTCTTGTTCGAGCCGCCAAAACCGCCCTGGGTATGACCTTTGAAGTGCGTCAGGGCGACCAGCGAATTGTAGTTTTTCAGATTTTTACCCACTGACATTTCCTGGAACCACTTGCCACCCTTGACAGGCAGCATGGCAGTGCCCTCTTCGTCCAGGATATCAACGGGGCAGAAGGTCCAGCCGTTCACCTTGAGCGTCTCGCGATGCTTTTCGGTGGTGTAGCGGTCTCCCTCGTAGTAGGTATTGGTCTCCACGATGGTGGCATCCTTCAGGTCCTTGGCCATGAGCGCTTTCACCCATTCGCGGGGCAGGATGTTGGGTCCGTTCTGCTCACCGGTGTGCAGCTTTACGGCCACCTTGCCCTCGATGTTCTGATTCACTTTCTCGTAAGCCGCAATCAGTCCCTCGGCGCTGAGGTTGCGGGTAAAATAAACGACAGCCTCTTCGCCCGTACGTTCGTCATAGTTCACATACCTGCGGCCATCGGTATTGCTCGCAGGATCGTTTTCATTCGCGCCGGGCTGTGCCTTCTTCGAATTGCAGCCGGCCATCATTCCTCCACAAAGGCCGAGCATAAACGCTCTTCTAATCAACTTGTTCATAATTTTTTAATTTTCTATTATTATAGTTCCTATAGCCGCTATAGCTACTATAGTCAATATTGTCAACATAGCCGCTATAGCAAAAGAAATCTCTCATACCAGCAACTCCTGCGGCACACAGTTGGCCATGGCCTCGTAGGCCTTCTCGCTTGGATGCAGATGGTCGCCCGAATCGAAACCAGGAGCGAATGCCACAGGATGCTCCGGATCCCTCACGGCCAACTCGAAATCGATGCAGCCGTCGAAGTCAGGGGCGGTGCGCAGCCATTCGTTGAACTCCCGACGTATCTGGTCGCGGAACTCAGCATAGGTCCTCCAGTTCCAGATGGGCAGCAGTGTCCCGCTCCATACGCGGAGTCCCAGATGACGCGCGTGTTCGATGTAGAACTTCCGCATGCCCTCGATGAGGTCCTCGGTGGTAGGCATATCGCTCATGGGGCGGAATGGATTGACATCCACACCCACAGGATGGATAATGTCGTTGATGCCATGCTGAATGATTACATCACGCGCACCAGCCACATTCATCTCGATGGGGAAACGTGTCTCGCCCTTCAATCCGTAGGCCTGGTAGGTAATGCAGTTGTATTGACGCAGGATACGCGTTCCGCTCACCGCACGTCGGATGATCGACACATCATGCAGGCCGTTGTTCCAAGCTCGGTTGGCCAAGTGGTCGGGCCAGCTCTGCGCCGTAATGGAATCGCCGTAGCACACCAGGGCATGGTTCTTCTCTTCGGTCAAGATGTCGATGGTATTGAGGAAATAGAACCAGTTGGTGTTGCGTGTCAGGTCGAGAGGCAGCACCTTGGCATCCGCATAGTCGCCATACGAGAACTTTCCCTTCGACAAAGGGCCGGTCACCAGCGTACCCGCATTCATCTGGGTATATTCGCCCAGATACAAGCTCACCTCGATGGTGTCGCCCGCATTGATGTCGAAGGCTATCTCGTCGCTCTCCACCTCCTTGCCCGGCGCGATGCGCACACGACGATCCCCGCCGAAGGTGACGGCCACAGGACGATAATGCTCCACCACTTTCGCGACGCGTACCTTGGTGAGTGTCACCTCCTCCCTACCCGTAAGGTTCGAGAATCGGAATCGCAGCTTGCTGCCGCTGAAGCACATTCGAATAGGGTATCTCAGCGTGATATCCCGTGCATACACCGACATCTTGCGGTCAGAAATCGACGTGGCGTTTCCCCAGCATGCCACCCATTTGGTATATTTGTTTTCCTGTTCCTCCATAGATTCTATTTTTCGGTGCAAAGTTAACACAAATCTTCCCAATCTCCAAGAATCTGCCCCATTTTTTTCATTTTCCCGCTCATTTTTCTCATTCTGCATCGACAACGTTGTCAAAATCATCAGCTAATCAACAAAACCGATTATCTTTGCACCGCAAATGCAAGTCAAATGGCCTTTTTTCCGCATTTCGAGGTCATTCCTGCATTTTCAAGGTTGATTTTACCAAAAAAAGCGTCGAAAATGTCCAAGATATCGCAAAAAATCCTATATTTGCACCGATAACAGGCAAAAACACTGAAGAGTCTATGCCAAAAACAGAACAATTATGAAGATACCTACATTTCCCGTGATTCGATTGCTCGCCCTCACGATGCTCCTGTCCTGTGTCTCTTCCCTTTGGGCACAAAGGGAACGCAACTACATCTACATCCTGGATTGTTCGAGATCTATGGTGACAGAGTACCACATCTGGGACCCGACGCTCGACTATCTGGAGAAGGACATTGCCCGTCTGTCCGACCAGACGATGGTGACTATCGTCCCCTTCCAGGGCACCGTTTACGACAAGTCCGTGATCCACGAGCTCAAGAAGGAGTTCGACTGGGCGAAGTTCAAGAAGGAGGTGTATAAGTACCCCGAGACGCTTACTGGCACCAACATCTGCCAGGCCTGGGACCGTGCCCTCAACTACATCGACCCCAACAAGGACAACTACATCTACCTTCTGACCGATGGCAAGGACAACAAGAACCCCAGTCCCGACGGCACTGAGAATGTCTGCAAGCGCATCCGCCAATGGTGCGAACGTGCAGGCAATTCGCAAGGCTACTACGTGGCCCTTTCGGACGAAGCTATCGACGACCGCATCCGTTCGGCTGTCGAACAATGTCCCAGATTCAAGGCCGTCAATGGCATCCAGAACCCGTTCGGAAGCTTCGGAAAGACCGAAATGAACTACAATACGCTCGACCCGCGAGAT
>JAEEUA010000013.1 GCA_016286775.1 Bacteroidales bacterium | reverse complement strand
AAGACTTACGTGGCTATCGCTTTGGCTGTGCGAGCCCTGAAGAACAAGGAGATACGAAAGATTATCCTTTCGCGACCGGCTGTTGAGGCTGGCGAGAAGCTGGGTTTCCTGCCTGGCGAGATGAAGGATAAGCTCGACCCCTATCTGCAGCCACTCTACGATGCACTCGAGGACATGATACCCACGGCTAAGCTTCGTGAGCTGCTTGAGACAAACGTCATCCAGATAGCACCTTTGGCTTATATGCGTGGTCGAACCTTGAGCGATGCCATCATCATTCTCGACGAGGCACAGAATACCACGGCTCCCCAGATCAAGATGTTCCTGACCCGATTGGGTTTGGGTGCGCGCATGATTGTGACGGGCGACATGAGCCAGGTCGATCTGCCTCGCAATGTGGGTTCGGGCCTTGTTCAGGCTCAACGCATCCTTCGTGGCATACCAGGTATTGCTACCGTCGAATTTGACAAGCGCGACATTGTGCGTCATCGTCTTGTCCAGAAGATTGTCGAAGCTTACGACAAGTTTGAACAGACGCAGAAACAGCAGACGGTTCCTCCTGCATCGGCCGCATCCGAGTCGCTTTAAACCTCATTTTTAGGCTTTAGTCTAAAGGGTGATTAAAAACTATATAGTTCCTATAATTATTATAGTTACTATGGTTTCTATAGGTTCTATACAAAATTATTAAATACATGAGAAAGTTTATTTTGGCCATTGCTCTGATCATCGCATCGGCATCCGTTGGGTCCAGTTATGTCTCTGCTCAGGAGCAGGACAGCAAATTCAAGACACGCTCGCGCGTTGTGGCTGACAGCATTCGCTCGAAAGGCACCCGTTTCGGCAAGAAGGTTGCCGAAGGCACCGAGGTTGTCATCGATAGCGTGGGAGCCAAGGCACCCCGTTGGGGCAAGAAGATAGCCAATGGCACCGCCGTCGTGGTCGATAGCGTTGGTTCGAAGGGCGAACGCTTCGGCAGGAAGACCAAGCAGGTTGCCGACACTGTCGGACGTCGTTCCAAAAAGGCCTGGAAGGTAATGAGGGGCAAGGAATGATGCTGAAACTGCGCACCGAAATAGAACGTACACCCTTGCGGCAACTCATTGGTTGTCGGGAGGGTGTTTTGCTTTTGGGCTCGTGCTTCACCGACCATATCGGCACGTGGATGGGAGAGCATTGGCTGAAGGTGCTGTGCAATCCATGGGGTGTGCTGTTCAACCCGGCAAGCATTGCCCTGTCCCTTCAACGTGTTCTGTCGGATAACCGCACGGATTCTCCTTTCGAGTTGCAGGCCTTGAATGGACGATACTATAGTTTCGCACATCATGGCAAATGGAGTGATACCGATGCCGATGTATTGCAGCAGAAGCTGGTGGCTCTCGATGCCGAAGTGCGTACTTTCTGGAACGAGGCATGCCATGTCATCATTACATTGGGCACCAGTTGGGTCTATGAGCGAGAGGGTAGGATAGTGGCCAACTGCCACAAGTTTCCTGCCAGCGAATTCATGCGCCGAAGCCTATCAGTCGAAGAGATTGTCGGCCTTTGGGAGCCCATCATAGCCGCATCAGATACTAAGCACTTTGTCTTCACAGTGAGTCCGATTCGTCATGTTCGGGATGGCCTGCATGGTAACCAGCTCTCCAAGAGCACCTTGCTTCTGGCTGTCGAAGCCTTGCAGAAGCGGTTCGGCCAGCAGGTGGAATATCTGCCGGTCTATGAGCTTATGATGGATGACCTGCGCGACTATCGTTTCTATGCCGACGATCTGGTGCATCCTTCCTCCTTGGCTATCCAGGCTGTAAAGGAACTTGTCGCCGACTGCTGTTTCGATTCCCGCTTGAGACAGTATATGAAGGAGGCCGAACCTCTTGTGAAGGCGTTGCAGCATCGTCCTTCCGACCCAGAATCAGATGAATACAGGCAGTTCCTGCAAGACACTTTGCAACACAAAGATGCGTTATTGGTCAAATATTGTATGACATCACCACATTTTGGGGTTTGAAATTTGGAAATATGCCTTGTTTTTGCTAATTTTGCGCCACCAAAAAGGTGTATTTTTCGACAATTTTATTTTATAGTTATTTAGAGCCAAGAATATGAGCGCACTAACTCGCACTGACTTCAACTTCAAGGGTCAGAAGTCCGTCTATCACGGCAAGGTCCGTGATGTTTACAATATCAACGATGAGCTGATGGTGATGGTTGCCACCGACCGCATTTCGGCTTTCGACGTGATTCTTCCCAAGGGTATTCCTTTCAAGGGCCAGGTCTTGAATCAGATTGCTGCCAAGTTCCTCGATGCCACTGCCGATATAGTTCCCAACTGGAAGTTGGCCACACCCGATCCGATGGTTACGGTAGGATTGAAGTGCGAAGGATTTCGTGTAGAGATGATTATCCGTGGCTATCTGACTGGCTCAGCCTGGCGTGAGTACAAGAAGGGCTGTCGTAAGCTGTGCGGCGTGAAGCTTCCCGAAGGAATGCGCGAGAATGAGCGTTTCCCTGAACCGATTATCACTCCGACCACCAAGGCTGACGAGGGACATGACCTCAACATCTCGAAGGAGGAGATTATTGCACAGGGTCTCGTCAGCAAGGAGGATTACGAACTCGTCGAGCAATATACGCGTGCCCTCTTCAAGCGTGGAAGTGAGATTGCTGCCTCCAAGGGGCTGATTCTGGTGGATACCAAGTATGAGTTTGGCAAGAAGGATGGAAAGGTCTATCTCATCGACGAAATCCACACACCCGATTCGAGTCGTTACTTCTATTCGGAGGGTTATGAGGAGAAGTTTGAGAAAGGTCTTCCGCAAAAACAGCTCTCGAAGGAGTTTGTGCGCCAATGGCTTATTGACCACAATTTCATGAACGAGCCTGGTCAGGTAATGCCTGAGATTACCGACGAGTATGCCAAGTCGGTGAGCGACCGCTATATCGAACTCTATGAGCACATTGTGGGCGAGAAGTTCGTTCCTGCCGATGACAACGGCGACATCGCTGCACGCATCGAGCGCAATGTGAGCGGCTATCTGGCCACGCTTTGAACTCCCATTGTGGAGCGTTTCATATGTAAAAAATGTCAATAACAAGAAAAAAATGAGGAAACACTTGGCGGTTTCCTCATTTTTTCGTATATTTGCGACCTCATTTCCGATAAATAGGACCTAATTCGGGCAAATACGACATAGAATGAATATCACGATAGATTATCCCTTTTGGCTGGTGGCTATGGCAGGCTTGTTTGTCCTGGCATGGCTCATTCAGCTCATTTTGAACCTTGTGGTCTGGCAGGGCTTGAGACGTGAGGCAAACCGGCAGGCCAGGACACCTGCATATGTGGGTGGTGTGCAACCCGGAGTGAGTGTGCTGGTCTATAGCCACAACGAGGCTGAGTCGCTGGCACGCAACCTGCCCGTGTTGCTCAGCCAGAACTATCCCAAGTACGAGGTCATCGTGCTTGATGACAATTCGCGCGACCATACACGGGACGTGTTGACGATGATGGATCAGCGTTCCGACATCCTGATGCATACCAAGATTGACGAGAAGACACGTGCCATGAGCCACCGTAAACTGGCTGTACTTCTTGGAACCAAGTCCGCCCATTATGACATCATCCTGATGACCCACGCGCAGTGCATGCCTGCGTCGGCAGAGTGGATCAGCGGATTGGTCAGTCATTTCGCCAATCCGGCTGTTGAGGTTGTGCTTGGGCCTGTCGTCTATGAGCGGCGTGCGAGCTTCCTGTCCCGTTTCTGCCAGTTCGACCTCTTTCAGCGTCTGCTGCTGATGTTCGGTATCACGCTAACGATGAAGGCGTATGCCGGATGGGGACAGAACCTTGCATTCCGCAAGAGCACGTTCTATGCCAACCGCAGCCAGGGCTTCCAGCGCCATCTCAAGATGCAGCCCGGTGAGGATGACCTCTTCGTGGCCGATGTGGCACGGGGAGGCAATGTGGCTGTCGCCTGTACTCCTGCCACTGTCATGACCGACCAGTCACAGCCCCTCTTTATCAACTGGTCCATCGACCGCTGGAACCGTGGCTTCACGTCGCGCCTCTATCCTTGGCTGCCTTTCGTCGTGAAGATCTTCGAGTATCTTACCCGATACTTAACCGTACTGCCCGGACTGGCCATCATGGCCTATGCGCTTATGAAGATTGTAGGGAGCGGGGGCACGCATTCGCATGCATGGATTGTCCTTGGTCTCGTGCTGGCCATGCTGTTGATTCGCCTGGCTCTCATCGTCTTCACCTACATCAGTTCGGCTAAGGCCCTGAAGCAGCGTCCATTCATCGGTTGGCCGATTCTTTGCGACCTCTATACTCCGTTGGTGGATCTATGGTTCCGCTGCAAGGCGCTGATCTATCACAAGCGATTTGGAGTCAGCAAGGTCGGCCTGTATTAAGCATCCTTCTTTTCAAACTATGTGTCCTTCTCGCAAGCTCTTCCTATTGTTCTTGTTCGTCTGTCTTGCAACCTCATTGCGGGCACAGACCTCGTGGCTTGAATCCTTGGGCATCAACTTCGATTTTGATGTGCCCAAGCCTGTGGTCACCTATAAGGATCTGATTGACGTAGGTTCCGCTCGTCACCTGTCGGGCAATGTCTGTGTCCTCTATCTGTTTGTAGGCACCGAAACGAGCCGATGGAGTCAGGACGAGATTGAGGCCACGGCTCAGAAGCTCTATGCTGCCGAGGACTGGCTCAAGTCTGAAGCACAGAGATATGGCAAGAAAGTCGAATTCAGGAACTATTCCATCAAGCGACAGCTGATCGACAACAACATCCCTGACAATCCATTTAAGCCCGATGCAGTAGGTTATCCCAAGACTGTTCTGCGACGCTACGGCTACACCGGGGACAAGGAGTTGCACGAGATTCTCACCCGCAAGACGGGCTGCCAGCAGTTCCTTGTGCTTGTCTTTCCTCACGTGTCAGGACGGTGCTATGCTTCGGCTGTCAACCGCAATATGGCGCGTAGTGGCTCAGGCCGTTCAATGCCGGAGTGCTGCATGCTCTATCAGATCTCCAGCGATACGGGACGGGAACTTCAGGTCGGACGCATTGCTCACGAGATGCTGCACCTCTTCGGTGCCTGGGATTTCTATGCCGTTAGCCCCGAAGACAAGGCACGTTCCGAACGAGCAGCTGAACTCTATCCCGAGAGCATCATGCTCCGTTCGTATGGCGACATCGACCAACGTTCCATCGACCCGCTTACTGCGTGGCTCGTCGGTCTGTCGCACAAGGAGCAGGAATGGTTCAAGGAACTCATGCCTCCACAGCCCTAATAGGTTTCCCTGTAGGAGCAGGCAGAGGGGAATTCTGTCTCAGATATTGATGCCGTAGTTTTGCTTCACCTCGTTCATGACGAAGGTGCTCTCGATGGACGCAACCGAGTCGATGTCCCCAAGCTTGGTAAGTACGAACTCCTGATACTGCTTCATGTCGCGTGCGCGTACTTTTAAAAGATAATCGTAGGCTCCGCTTGTATTGTAACATTCGGTCACTTCGGGGATGCGCAGGATACGACGAGTGAAGGCATCGGCAATTTCGTGGTTGATCTGCTTCAGCTTCACCTTGCAGAACACCAGCAGCCCCAGTCCCAGTTTCTCGGGGTCGAGCACGGCGATGTATTTCTTGATGTAGCCCTGTCGTTCCAGGCGTTTTTGCCGCTCAAAAACGGGCGTTGGCGTCAAATTTACGGCATCTGCCAGCTCTTTTGTGGTCAGTTTCGCATTTTTTTGAAGCGTTTTGAGTATCAAAAGGTCTGTTTTGTCTAATGTTTCGGTCATGATTTCAGAGGATTATTCTGTTCGAAAGGATTTTGACTGCTTGTTGTAGAAATCTATTCTTTCAACGGCGCAAATTTAGTGATAATTTCCAATATTTGCAATAAATTTGGAGAAAAAAATTAGATGCCGTATCTTTGCACCCGTAAAATCACTAAAAACTGTAAGATTATGTGTGCAAAAAAGAACTATCGTTTCGAGACTCTCCAACTTCATGTAGGACAGGAACAGGCCGACCCCGCTACCGATGCACGTGCGGTGCCCATCTATCAGACCACGAGTTATGTATTCCATAATAGCCAGCATGCTGCCGATCGTTTCGGCCTCAGGGACGCCGGCAACATCTACGGACGTCTGACCAACTCGACGCAGGGTGTGTTCGAGGACCGAGTAGCTGCCTTGGAGGGTGGCGTGGCTGGTCTGGCTGTAGCCAGCGGTGCAGCCGCCATCACTTATGCGCTGCAGAACATCGTGCAGGCAGGCGACCACATTGTTGCTGCCGACAACCTGTATGGCGGTTCGTACAATCTGATTACCCATACACTCGCCACGCAAGGCATTACCAATACTATTGTTAATGTTAATGATCTTGCTGCTCTGGAGGCTGCCATCAAGCCGAACACGAAGGTGGTATATGCCGAAACCTTTGGTAATCCCAATAGCGATGTGCTCGACCTCGAAGGTGTGGCAGCTGTAGCCCATAAGTATGGCATACCGTTTGTCGTGGACAATACGTTTGGTACACCCTACCTAATCCGTCCCTTGGAGCATGGTGCCGACATCGTAGTCCACTCTGCCACCAAGTTCCTCGGCGGTCACGGTACGAGCCTCGGTGGTGTCATCGTCGATGGCGGCAAATTCGGTTGGAAGGCCAATCCTGACAAGTTCCCGACTTTGGCCAAGCCTGATCCATCTTATCACGGCATCGTCTTTGCGGATGCAGTGGGTGCAGCTGCCTACGTCACCCGCATCCGTGCGGTCATCCTTCGCGACACAGGTGCCACCATTTCGCCCTTCAACGCGTTCATCCTTTTGCAGGGTGTTGAGACGCTGAGCCTGCGCGTGGAGCGTCATGTCGAAAATGCCCTGAAGGTAGTCGATTTTCTTGCCAACCATCCGAAGGTGTCGAAAGTGAACCATCCTGCTTTGGAGAATCATCCCGACCACGAACTCTACAAGAAGTATTTCCCCAACGGTGGCGGCTCCATCTTCACCTTCGAGATCAAGGGCGGTCAGGAGGAAGCCTGGAAGTTCATCGATGCATTGCAGATCTTCTCGCTGCTGGCTAATGTGGCCGATGTGAAGAGTCTCGTCATCCATCCATATACCACCACCCACTCGCAGCTTTCGCCAGAGGAACTGGCCGAACAACATATCACGCCTTCGACCATTCGTCTCTCCATCGGTACCGAGCATATCGACGACATCTTGGAGGATCTTGCTCAGGCATTTGATCAGATTTAATCAATATCCCGTTTATCAATCCACTCTATGAACGAACGAGTTGCATTCGTAACAGGGGCCAACAAGGGCATCGGATTTGGCATTGCCAAGCAGTTGGGTCTCAGTGGCTGGAAGGTCATTATCGGAGCACGTCATCCGCAGCGTGCCTCAGAAGCTGTCGATAGGTTGGTTTCTTCGGGCGTTGACGTACTCGGTTGGGTGAACGTCGAACTACGGAACCTCGATAGCATCGAACTGGCCGCCAAGGAACTAAATGAGAAATACCCTGATTTGTCACTGCTCGTCAACAATGCTGGTATCCCAGGCGACATGAGTGTCGATAGTCGGCACACCGAGATCAGCGACATTCGGGAAACACTCGACGTGAATTTCATCGGCACCTTCACGCTCACCAAGTTGCTGATTCCTCTGCTTGAAAAGAATCGGGGAAGGATCGTCAACATCACAGTTCCTTCCGAAATCAGCCCCTATTGGCATCCGTTGGCTTACGTGGCCAGCAAGGCTGCTCAAAACGCCATGATGGGCGTAATGGCTATCGAGTTTCAGCAGAGCAACAGTCCAGTGGAGATCTTTTCAGTTCATCCCGGTCCCACAACGACCGACCTGAACGGAAACATGAGCCTTCCCGGGTTCCATGACATCGACACAGTGGGCAGAAAAACTGCCGAACTCATCAACGACGAGCTTAGCCACCAGGGAGAGTTCATAGAGCTTTACCCGATTGTAAAAGAGAATTAATAAGTTAGTAAAAGAATACAGACATGACAAAGATTGCAAAACAACTGACCGAACTTATCGGTAACACTCCCTTGTTGGAACTCAACAAGTTCTCAAAGGCAAAGGGCGTCGAAACACCCATCATTGCCAAAGTAGAGTTTTTTAACCCGGGCGGCAGTATCAAGGACCGCATCGCATTGGCGATGATCGAGGATGCCGAGCAGCGTGGTTTGCTCCAGCCTGGTGCCACCATCATCGAGCCCACCAGCGGCAACACCGGTGTAGGTCTGGCTATGGTCAGCGCGGTGAAGGGCTACAAGTTGATTCTCACCATGCCTGAGACAATGAGCATCGAGCGCCGCAATCTCGTCAAGGCGTATGGCGCCGAAGTTCGTCTGACTTCGGGCAAGGACGGCATGCCCGGCGCCATCCGGGCAGCTGAGGAGCTGAGGGCACAGATTCCCGGCAGCATCATCCTGCAGCAGTTCGAGAATCCCGCTAATCCCGCCAAGCACTATGCCACCACGGGCCCCGAGATCTGGCAGCAGACCGACGGTAAGGTAGATATCCTGGTTGGCGGTGTTGGTACAGGTGGAACCATCAGCGGAACGGGCAAGTACCTGAAGGAACAGAATCCTCAGGTAAAGGTCATTGCCGTGGAGCCGAAATCGTCGCCCGTGCTGAATGGTGGTAAGAGTGGTCCGCACAAGATTCAGGGCATTGGAGCCGGCTTTGTGCCCAAGACCTACGATGCACAGGTGGTCGATGAGGTATTCGACGTCGAGAATGACGATGCTATCTTCACAGGCCGCGAGATAGCTCGCCAGGAAGGTTTGCTTGTAGGCATTTCGGCAGGTGCTGCGCTCTTCGCCGCTTCCGAGATTGCTCGTCGTCCAGAGAACAAGGGCAAGCGTATCGTTGTTGTCCTCCCCGATACAGGCGAACGCTACCTTTCGACGGTCCTCTTCGCAGAATAACAGTATCTTACCTATTTTCAAAGCCAAGGGGCTAAAGGAGAAGCGATCATGCCGATCAACCTCCTTTAGCCCCTTGGCTTTGGGTTATATGTTCTCTTCGATTACGTCCGAGGGAAAGGTTTTATTTCTTTGCCTCGCCTTCGCCATAGATGAAGCCGAAGGCACCGCTGGTATATTCGAAGATCTCGTCATCGCGGAAGAAACGCTTCAGCTCAATCTCGGCATTCGAGGTGGAGTCGCTGGCATGCACGATGTTCTGCTGGTTGCTCATGGCATAGTCGCCACGGATGGTTCCGGGAGCAGCCTCACGTCCGTTGGTGACGCCAGTCATGACGCGAACCACCTGAACGGCATCCACGCCCTCCAGGGCGAGAGCTACTACGGGCGAAGCCTGCATGGAGGCTGCCAGCGAAGGGAAGAAGGGGCGGTCAACGAGGTGGGCATAGTGCTCGCGCAGAATCTCGTCCGAAAGCTGCATCATCTTCATGCCGGCCACGCGCAGTCCGCGACGCTCAAAACGATTCACGATTTCGCCAATAAGCTGACGTTGTACACAGCTTGGCTTCAGTAATACTAAAGTTTTTTCCATAATGTTATTCATTTAATAGATGAGGTTTTGTGGGGACAAATATACATAGAATGGCCGAAAAACACGCATCCTTGCGCATTATTTTAATCAATTATAGTACATTTTGGACATTTTTGTGCCAAATTGATATTTAGACCCACATCTTTGCGAATCAGACAAAGGTCCGTACCTTCTAATGAATGATATTTTCGGAGATGAAACCCTGTCAACAGTTCGTAAAAGTAAACAGGATTTGCAGGATAATGTTTTCAAGGTTGAAAGGTATTTGAAAAGTGGAGCATTGGCTCTATCTTTGCAGCCGGAATTCGGGAACAAGAGAAAATGAATCCCAGATTAAGATAAATTAACTGAGGTGTACCAATGTTGGTGACACCCGGGTGATATCTTTGCGGCGTGAACGAAGAAGCAATTGACAAGAACCCATAACACGACAACAGAATGGAGCCAAAAGACAACCAGATGAAGCAGATGGAGGTGGCCGACACGGTGACCTATCAGCCATATAGTACAGGCGGGCGCATCGGAACGATGATTCCGATGGGCATGGCCGGAGCTGTAGAGAATGTGCTCAAGGAGATTGAGCAGGAGAAGGGGCCGGTGGACCGTTGGGTGCGCCAGCAGCTTGGCTATGCCACCATCGACGAGATGCAGCGCGTATTGAGCGCCGAGCAGATCGATGGCGTGGCGATGGCTATCTTCCAGATGGGGCGGGGACGTGGCTTCATCCTGGGTGACATGACAGGCGTGGGCAAGGGGCGTCAGCTGGCGGCTCTGATCAAGTGGTCGCTGCGAAAAGGCAGGATCCCCGTCTATGTGACCGAACGTTCGCTGCTCTTTTCGGATATGTATCGTGACCTGAACGACATCGGGTGCGGGGCATTGCGTCCCTTTATCCTCAACGCCGACCATGAGGCGAAGGTGACCGATGCCCAAGGTCAGGTGGTGTATACCCTGCCGACGAAGGACGAGATGGAGCAGTTCCATCAGACGGGCAGGCTGCCTCAGGGCTACGACTTTCTGATGCTGACCTATTCGCAGCTGATGCGCAGCGAGAAGGTCAACTGGAAGGCCTCCTGCGTGCGTGATATGATAAAAGGTTCGTACCTGCTGATGGACGAATGCCACAATGCAAGCGGCGATACAAGCAACGTAGGCCGTTTCTTCCGCGAAGCTGTCCAGCTGGCACGGGGTGTGTGCTATTCGTCGGCCACCTACGCCAAGTATCCTTCTTCCATGCCCCTCTATGCCCTCAAGACGGCTATTGGCGATGCCAAGATCGGAGCCGAGCAGCTCATCAGCATCGTGGCAAATGGCGGTCCCATCCTGCAGGAGGAACTGGCCAAGGGACTGACCGAGTCGGGCAGCATGACGCGCAGGGAGCGCGACATGAGTGGCGTGGTGCGCGAGCTTCGTATCACAAGCGACGAGGATGCCATCGCTCGTCGGCGGGGGCGATACGATGCGGTGATTGAGATTGTGCAGGACATCTATGACTTCCAGGAACGCTTCATCGAACCCTACCTCAAGACCGTCGATGCCGAGGAAGTGCTGCGTCAGCGGTGTGGACTCGAACCCTATATCCCGTTGTCCGAGAAAACAATCCGAGTGGTCTATGATCGTTTCGCCAAGCGTATGATGCCCATCGTCCAGCAGCTGCTGATGGCTACCAAGGCCGAGGACGCGGTGGAGGCTACCCTGGAGGCATTGCGCAACGGCGAGAAGCCCATCGTGCAGATCAACCACACGATGGAAGCTCAGATTACGTCGTTGGCCAAGGTGGGTGACGTGCTGCCTTCGGCCGAGTTCGCTCAGGTGATGCACAAGGCGTTGAACGGCATGTTGCACTACTCCGTGATGGGTTCAGGCGTGAAGGCAACCAATACCAAAGGCCATGCGCAGGTACCGCACTATTCCTGCGACGAAGTCATCACCCTCTGTGAGCTCCAGGCAGCCTTCCCAGGAGGTGAGGCAAGGGATGCCTACGAAAGCATACGACGTCGCATCGAGAAGACGTTTACGGGCCTGCCATTGAGCCCGATCGACTACTTCGTGCAGCACATCGAGGCAGCGGGCTATAGTGTGGGTGTCATGACGCAAAGGAACTGTAGGCTCCAGCTCGATGCGGCAGGTGGCGGAGCTGTCTGCGTGCGCTGTAAGCGAAGCGACAAGAAGCAGCTGGCTGCCGACTTCAACAACGGTCGGCTGGACGTCTTGCTTGGCAACCGCATGATGAGCACAGGCATCTCGTTGCACAACACCCCTGACTACGAAGACACCCGTCCCCGCGTCGTCATCACCTGGGAGATGCAGGATAGCGCCGACCGGCAGACACAGTTCGATGGGCGTGCCGACCGCACGGGCCAGCTCGACCATTGTCACTATTTCGTTCTGGCTTCGCCTGTTCCCGCCGAGCAGCGATTCCTGATGATGAACGAGCGCAAGCAGCGTTCGCTCAACGCCAACGTGACCGCCAACCAGAAGACCGATGCGCCCTACGAGAACATCCTCAACCCTTATGGTTCGCGTGTGGTGAAGGAATACCTGATTGACCATCCCGAGATGGCGGCCTTCATCCCCGACCTGCCCAATGTCGAAAGCGGGGCGCCGCTGGAGGATCTGGTTCGCACCTTCATGAACTCCCTGGCTCTGATGACTTGCCGCGACCAGGAATCGATGCTCGAGGAGATAATGCAGCGCTACCACAGCCTGCTGGACTATCTGAACGAGAACGGCGAGAATGAGCTTGAGGCGCGCGTGATGCCGCTGCGGGCCACACTGCTCAGCCGGCAGGTCTTTGCAGCAGGTACGGAGGAGCCCAAGAGCGTCTTCGAACAGGATGCCTGGCTCGACGAGGTCGAGGTGGATGTTCTGCGCAAACCCATGACTGCCTCCGAGATCGTCAAGTTGAAAGCCACGCTCTCCACCCGTCAGGTGGTGGATAAGCGCCTGGACGAGTCGAAGGAGGAGAAGCTGAAGAGCATACTGGTGCGCTACAAGCAGCTGCGCATGGTAGCTGCACGGAAACTGGCCGAACTGACACGCTTTTCCGATCAGGACTCACAGGTGAAATATACGCCCAAGCGGCTCGAGACCTTGAAGCGTCAGGCCTACGACCTGGAGGGGCAGAACAGGCAGATCGAGAAGATGGAGGCCGACATCTGCGACCTCAAGACGGAGCTGCGTATGTTCGTGCCGGGCCAGGTGGTGGGCATCCCCATGTCGCTGCGCGAAGATGTCATCATCGACGATGCCGGTATGATCGACTTCGTGTCGGTCGGCTTCTTCCTGGGCTATCGTATTGCCGCCGGACGTCTGTCGCGCTCCAACATCAAGGCCGTCTTTGCCGTGAATGACGGACGTCGCAAGCTCGAGGTGCCCTTCACCGAGCATGCCATCCTCGACACCATCTGCCGCCAGTCCCGCCTGCTGGTGTTCCGCAGTCGCGTGCGAGGTTTCACCTTGAAGCATTGGGACAGCATCAGGCCCAAGCGTACGCGTGAGGTCGCCTACATCGTGACGGGCAACATACTTCAAGGCATTGCCCAGGCTCAGCGTTTCGGCGAAAACGTCTCCGACTTCCGGGAGCGGCTGCTGGCTCAGAGCAAGGGACATGGGCATCTGGTGACTTATTCCGACGACAAGGGACGCCTGCGCCACGGCTATCTCATGCCGCGGATCTTCCGCCCCAGGGATTTGACAATGCTGAACAATAACTATAAATGATGATTACGAATGAGAACAAAGAAAATGACATTAGCAGAGGCGTTTGAGCGGGTTCTGGCCTTTTCGAAGGACAGCCAGTTGAGCGAATCGATGTTGGACGCGATCAAGGACGAGACCACTTGCATCAAGCGTAAGTTCAAGATCAATCCGGTGGAGTGTGTCATCCTGGCCATCCTGCTCGACAACGACTCGATCATGAGCCGTCGGGAAATAGCACAATACCTCGACTGTACGATCATGAAGCTCCTGACGTATGGAAAATGCTTCGAGACCTTGCGCCAAAGGCGTATGATTGTCAGCCACTATTCCAACGAATACCGTTGTCCGCGACTGGGGTACCGCGTTTGTCGAGAGGTGTTCGATGCCGTGCAGAACGATACAGATTTCGCACAATATGACTCGACCGATTACACGGCTCTCGATGTGATGCGTCAGATTCGTGAAGGGTTGGAGTTCACCGACCATTGCAGCAACAACTATGGCAATCTGATTGTTGACATCCGCGACTTGCTTAGCCGAACCCAGCATCTGGAGCTGTCGAGGCAATTGCTCGCGCTCCCTCTTTCGGCAGCCGAACGGGTGATGTTCCTGATTGCCGCGTCGGAACTCATCTTCCGTCGCTGCAACAGCATCAGCCAGGTGGATTATGAGGACATCCTCGAAGATTCGTTGGAGACCTTCGACATCTGCAACGGCATCAACGAAGGTACGGGCAATCTGGCGAAACTCAACCTGTTGGAGAACACCATAAACAATGGCATGGCCGAGCCCGACAGCTTCCAGCTCACCGATCATGCCATCAAGACCTTGCTCCAGGAGTTCAACATCCGGCTGAATGCACGAAAGCCGGTGACCCCCGACAACCTCATCCTGCCCGAGAAGCTCACACGCAAGGAGCTCTTCTACAATGTCGAGGAACAGCATCAGGTCGATCGGCTGATGGACCTGCTGAGTCCAACCACTTTCAGCGAGGTGCAGAAGCGCCTGAAGGAGAGTGGCATGCGTACGGGCTTCTGTGTCCTGCTGCATGGTGTGCCGGGCAGCGGAAAGACCGAGCTGGTCAATCAGCTCAGCATTGCCACGGGGCGCCCTGTCCTGGTGGCTCAGGTGTCGCAGCTCATCTCCAAATGGGTGGGCGACTACGAGAAGCGCATCGAAGAGCTTTTCGACCAGTATGAGTCACTGGTCTCCAGAAGCGAGATATGCCCCATCCTGTTCTTCAACGAGTGCGATGCCATCCTGGGCCGTCGCAACGAGCAGGGCGATGGCGATGCCGTCAGCAAGATGTACCACAGCGTACAGAACATCCTGCTCGAACGGATGGAGAAGCTCAATGGCATCATGATCTGCACCAGCAACATGCCAGGTTCCCTCGACAAGGCATTCGAGCGCCGCTTCCTCTTCAGCATCGAGTTTCACAAGCCACAGCGCGAGACCAAGGCGAAGATCTGGCGCACGATGATGCCCGAGATCGACGAGCAGATGGCACAGGAACTCGCCGCCCAGTATGACTTCAGCGGTGGCCAGATCGAGAATGTGGTGCGTCGCCAGCGCGTCGATCACATCCTCTACGGCCACGCTGTCACTCTCGACTCGCTCAATCGGATTTGTCGCGAGGAAGGCTACGGCAAGAAGGAGCGAAGCATCGGATTCGGTTCATAATCAGTTTCGGTGCTAAACCCACGTCAAAAGGCCTCTACATTCGTGATGGACAGAAAGTTGTTATCCTGGTACGGGGTAGTGCGAACTAATAATTTATGAATTATTAACAATTCTGGCCCGAAAAAACTTTCCATTTTATTTGTATTTCTCAACAGAATGCTTTATCTTTGCGCCGCTAAACCGATAAAACATGTTGATGTGATATGGATAAGATGGAAGTTATTCGCGAGTCAGTTGTTGAGCGACTGACAGATAGGTTCAAGGATGCGGAGTGGGCAAACTTTGTCACCATCGAGCAGATTGTCGATGTGATGTTCGAAAGCCTCGGGTTAGCTAATCCGGTTTATACACTCGAGTTGAAGAGTTTGGGAAGGAAGGGCAATCCCGAGAAAGTGTCAGGATTCTGGGAAATCTATGCCGTATGTGGCAGCAATCAGGTTCCCATCTCATTCGCTACCAAGGTCTCGAAGGTGCTCTTCACCTTCTTTATGTTGCACCCCGGAAAGGAGTTCTCGCTGGCAGGACTCCAGAAGTACCACGAGGAGTTCAAGCGTATTGCGCTCGCCCTCTACACCGATTCTTCGGTCCCCCACACCCTGCAGACACAGTTGTGGGCCGAAGACATCGCCCAGCGTCTGAGCAGTCGTCATGGACTGGGTGACGAAGGTAGCAACGACGAGCGTTCAGTGGCTTTCTCCAAGGCCAAGAAGGCCATTCAGGCAGTGGTCGGTGGTACAGGGGGGAACTACGTCATCCAGGTTACAAAGGGCAGCAGGAAGCGCGTGCTGTCTCTTTCTCCCCAGCTGATTAGTGTGCCCGATTCATTCCGTGATGAGGTTATTGACTGGCAAGGGATTCCTAAATCTTATGGAAGTGGTTAAGGATTACGCGGATGCGTTTCGATGCGCACGCCGTTTTCATCCACTATCATGATGGGAGCATCGCTTTGCACGATGACAACAGGTGCCTTGCGCTTCACGACAACAACTTCGCTTTCGGGTGCTGCCTCGATGGGAGTTACGTCCTTCTCGATGGGAGCTACATCCTCCTCGATGGGATCCCAATCTGCATCAATAGGGTCACCGTTTCGATCGACATAGACCGTGCGCTCCACGACCACTGGACGGGTAGCAGCCCGATAGATGGCATGATCGACAACGGCTCCGATGGCTGCTCCAAGGATGAACGAGCCGAAGCTGCCATGATAGTAGGGGGCAGGGCCGTAATGAACATATCCGTAGTGAGGACGGCCGTAGTGGTGTCCGTAGTAGCCGTGGTGACGAGGCTGTGCGAAAACGGTTCCTGCGGCGCAGGCTACTATCAGTACGAGGGTCAAAAGGATCTTCTTCATTGTCTTATTTCGTTTTGAGGTGAATAATCTTGCTTCTTTGCCTCTTCGACAACGATACGCGATGATGGTTTATCGCCGATCCTTCATATTTAGCATTTCTTTACAACAATCCTAAACTTTCCTAACGATTTAAACCTTTGAGTCGCTTTTCAACGTTTGAAGCTCAAAGCATGGCTTCCACGTCCTTCTCGAAATCCTTGGGCTCGGCTGTTGGAGCATAGCGCTTGATGGTCTCGCCATCCTTCGAGATCAGGAACTTGGTGAAGTTCCAAAGGATATCGCTGTCTTTTTCCACACTGGTGCTGAGCTTCTTGAGCAGCGCGTGGGTGGCCTTCGCCTTCAGACCTTTGTACTCCTCGGTAGGAGCCTGGGCCTTCAGATACTCGAAGATGGGGTCGGCAGCAGCACCGTTCACATCAATCTTCTTCATGATCTGGAAGGTCACGCCGTAGTTCAGCTGGCAGAACTCCTCAATCTGTGCATCAGTGCCAGGATCCTGCTCCTTGAATTGGTTGCAGGGGAAACCTACGATAACGAGACCCTTGTCCTTGTACTTCTGGTTCAGCTCCTCCAGTCCTGCAAACTGAGGGGTAAAACCGCACTTGCTGGCCGTATTAACTATCAAAAGCACTTTGCCTTCGAACTTCGAGAAATCCAACTCCTTGCCTTTGCTCGTGAGAGCCTTGAATTCATTAATTTTTTTCATACCTTTATATATTTAAATGTTATTTGTATCGTTTGCGATGCAAAGATAGACATTAATTTATTATATAGCAAGCGTTGTGTTAATTATTTTTGATTTTTTAACGATAAATCGCGTGCGATATAACATAAAACATTCTTTTTGAGTGATTTTGATAAGGCGACTTTTCAATTTCTGACCGTATTTTTCTTCCTTTACCCCCTCAATTAAGACAGTCGTGCCAATGCAGATGCGTCGAGGCGATAGACGGTCCAATCCTTCATGGGGACAGCTCCGAGAGAAAGATAAAAGTTGATGCTTGGCTGGTTCCAGTTCAGGCATGTCCACTCCATACGTCCGCAATGACGCTCCCTCGCTATCTTGACCAGATGTAGCAACAAGGATTTTCCATAGCCTTTGCCTCGATCTTCTGGCCATACGAACAAATCCTCCAGATATAGTCCTGAATGACCGATGAACGTTGAGAAGTTGTAGAAATAGAGCGCAAAGCCTACCTCGAGGCCATCTGCCACAGCAAATATAGCTTCTGCCCTGTGCTCATCGAACATTTCCCGCTCCAGCACATCTGCCGTAGCAATCACCTCGTTCTCAAGCTTCTCATATCGGGCAATTCCCCGTATGAACTTCAGCAGCAATGGCACATCCTTTCGCTCTGCCTTGCGAATAACTATATCGTTTTTATCCATCTTAATAAACTATTGTTTTCGATCTATCCTCGGTTTGATTTCCCGTTCAAAGATACCCTTCTCCACAATTCTATAGTGAGGACGATATGCCTCGCGATACTCTGGAGAATGGCTGATGGCATATTTCCCTGCGGAAAGGATGCTGTCGATGAACTGCTTGTCCTCTTCGTAGTGGGGGAGGGCGAGATTCATCTGGTCGATTGTACCAATGATTATGTGCCACCTGTCACACCATGACTCTACCGAAGGACGCTCAACAGAATTGGCACTACGCACGAAAGCATCGAGCAGCATCTCCTCCGAGATGATGTTCTCCTTGATTGCCCTGATGCTCACTCGATAGTAGTTGCTGTCTATGCCACATGGCTCATAATACCATGGCAAAAGGTCATCCAGCGTAGTCGTCTCAAGTTCTTCATCAAGATATGCCTTCACCCTCTCGCTGTCCGTAACGAGATGCTCCGCACCCATGTAGTCCTGAAAGCACGACTTATAGATGTCCAGCAGTCGTGACTCCGGATAGGTTTCCATCTGCCACTTGACAAACTT
This sequence comes from Bacteroidales bacterium, assembly GCA_016286775.1. Taxonomy (GTDB): domain Bacteria; phylum Bacteroidota; class Bacteroidia; order Bacteroidales; family UBA3663; genus Liminaster. The sequence continues at coordinate 11,121 of JAEEUA010000013.1, read as the reverse complement.
TTCTATGTCTTGTGCGTGAAGCGTTAGGGCGCATAGAAAAGCAAGTGATAGAAGGATTATTTTTTTCATAAAGATATTTTTGTTTTCAGATTATCGTTACCTTGTCTATGATGTTTCTTCTATCTTGAACTTATACTACATAGGTATTCATCAATTCTTTGCCCTTTTCAGTAAGAGTATATCGTTGTTTCGGACTGCTTGGCGTTTCTGTGAGTGTTGGAACTATCAACTCTGATTCTATTAAGTGGGATAGAATGTTCCGTTTGAATCTATTCCTATTTTTCTCATTCACCATTTTCATCAGGGAACTTGCAGGTAAAGTGTCTTTTTTCAATGCATTTAGAACAGCGATTGTGTCGTCCATATACTTAAAGAACATCTTAGGACAAGCTTGGGACAAAACTTGGGACAGACTTGGGACAGAACTTGGGACAACTTGGGACAAATCAGGGGTCGCAACCTTTTGAACCTCTACGACTTTATTTGAAACATCTTTGATGTTCACTTTGAATGCCGTGATAAGGTTTACAACAAATTCGGCTGGCGGGTTTCCATTCTCCTTCAGGTCCGTTTGCACTTGACCCACACCTCGGTTGAACATATTAACATAGCCCATCGTCTTCATGGCACTGGCGATGAGCGGATTGCGGTAGTCGTTGATTGTCGGGAAATTCTCTGGTCGTGCGTTTCCGTACAGTCCACCAGCATTGGCAATTTCGAGATGGTGGGCAAATTCATAAATGCGCAGAGGCATGTTGCTTTGAAGGTCACGGTGCATGCAGCCATTCATCACCAGTTCTCGTATGGCTGTGTAGGGGAAGTTGCTGACCATTTCCTCCCGAAGCATGGAAACAAAAACAGGCTTTTTCTTGATAACGGAAAGCTCCAACAATGTCTCTAAGCGTGGCAGTAATTCACAATAGTTGCCTTCCAACTGAATTTCATTCTCCACTTCACTGCTCACATCCTCACCCTTAAAGCGTACATATTGCACGTATAGTCCAGGCATGAAGCGTCGTGGATGTCTGCCGAACAATACCATAGCGGCATTGGTGGGACAATTATTCTCTGTGTCATACATACCGACAGCAGATAATTGTTCCTCAACGGGTCGGCTGTCAACTGCAAGCAATTTCTTGTCAATCAGTTTCTCCAGATATTTGCTGCGAACGAGTTCCGTATCAATGTCTGAAAGTTTTGCAGCCAGACAGGGCATCGTGTCAAATGTAGCCATATAGGATGTGCGACGTTCTGCCAAGATGCGTTCTTCGGCTTCTGTGGCAATGTCACGACGCGGGCCAATGCGGATGAAGGTGCGTCCACGATAACGCACTGGCGGCAACATGGAAGGTGTAACCTCTGCCACTAATACTTCTCCTTCTGGAAAGACGTACTTATCCACACTCATTACAGGGATGGGCAGTATGTTTCCACTGGAACGGATGGCAGCGATCTTCTTCAACATGTCATCAGTTACCTTCAAGCCTGACAATGTGCCGTTGTCGTAGGCCCCCAATATCAGATAACCCTTCTTCCGTGAGTTGGGTAGGTCGTTGGAGAAGGCACAGATGGCTTCCTGAAACTTATCCATGTCACTGGTCGAAATGGTGCGCTCCACGCGGAATGTCTCTGTGCTATGCAATAGTTCCTTTATTTCGTCTTTCGTTATCATATTCTATTGTTTTTATTTATAACGTGCGTTAGCAAAACGGCATATCATTTCAGATATTTCTTCAGCTAGGATTTAGCAGATGTTATTTCAGTGTTTTGTAGTGGAGAAATAAACTTCCAATTTATTAGTCGGTTTTAGAGGAGTAACCACTGGTTAGTAATTCATCCCTTTGTTCACCAATGAAATCCTGAAAGCACGACTTGTAGATGTCAAGCAATCGTGTCTCCGGATAGGCGTCCATCTGCCATTTGACGAACTTCTCTATGCCTTGTGCGTGAAGGGTCAGGGCGCTCATTAGGGCGATTGATAGGAGAATTATTCTTTTCATTGCACTTTCAACTTCCGATAAATGAACTTGAAAAAACTCAGTAGCCGAGGAAGGCCTTGAGACCTTCGGCTTTCTCAAGATCCACCCTGCTCACATAGAAAAAGCTTGGGGGAACCAATTCAAGATACTTATCCAAAAACTCCTCCCATGGCAGGTCGAAATAGGAGGGCGGAATGAAAAACGTTCTCGACCCACCCGTCACGCGGTCGCCAGCCTGGACATAGGCCGAATAACCTCCTAATTGATGCTTTTGAAACCGGTAGATTTCCAGATACCAATCTCTAATGTTTCCTCCATATGAGGATGGCACGTTGAAGGTTTCCGTTACCGGATTCTCTTTCTCTATCCAGCTATGATGGTGTTCAATAAAGATCTCAATGAACTGCTCACCATTGCAGTTTAGCTTGTTACGCTCTATCTCGCCATCATCCCATTTGTAATAAGTGACATATTGATATTCTCCATCTACTTGTTCGATAGCGTACGACCAATTCTTCTTGAGCATCTCTTTTTTAGCCCAGGGATAGAGTGCTTTCATCCGCTCAAATGCCTTGTCGATATAAGCATTCACGTCATGACCGTATGGAAACTTTTCGTTCATGATAAGGTTTTTTATTTATACCTAAAATCTTCAGTTTTGTTAAAATTATTTATAAGAATAACTTGGGCAACAAAAAGTTACCCAAGTGTTTGTCATGTCAAAAATTCACTTATCTTTGTGCAGCGAATAATCAAACATAATAAAACCATTAACAAGACGTGGCAAAGATATAAATAAAATCTGAAAAAGACACACCTTTTGGTTGTTTTTTCCGCAATTAAGGGTGCATTTTGTCGATTTTTAGGCGGAATTGTAGAATCCGCACTCGGTTCTAGATGCAAATTGGTTTGGTTATCAGTACAGCGAAATACACCTTTCGCTGATGTGCGTTTACTTTTGCGGAGGCTCATGCATAGAAGATGTCTCCAGGCATCTCATGCCCTATTTGTCACAGCATCCGACACTCAGGACTTGCAGCTCGGATTCTATCCTTCGTTCGATAGAGGTATTGACGGAGGACAATATTAAGTATGTGTCCGACCAGGGCCGCCTATACGAGTTCAATCCAGCAGAAAAATCAATTCCCTGCTTCTCGACGCCCTACTTGAGACAGGCCAGTTGGAGAAGGATGGCGAATATGACCTTGACTTCGATCATCAGTTCATCGAAAGTGAGAAATATGATTCCAAGACCACCTATAAGAAATACAAAGGATATGGCCCGAGAGTGGCCGTGATTAACGACTTCATAGTCGGTGTCGAAAACCGTGACGACAATGCGAATGTCCGTTTCCACCAAGGAGATACGCTAGAGAGGATTTTTGCCCGATTGGAGGCAAGGGAACTGAAAATCAACCGATCAAGGATGGGCTGCAGTTCCTGTTCGGAAGAAATCGTCGGGACGGCCGAGAAGCACTGCCGGTATTTCTATATTCGCGCCAACCGCTGTGCGTCCCTATACGATGAAATCTTTGCCCTGAGGGGATGGCACAGGGAAGAGATCAACGGACAAGTCTTCGAGTTGAACTCCATTCTGGTCGAAAAGTGGAAGGGAAGGCATACCGTCTTGTTATCCAGTGCCAACGGAGAATCGATGGAGAACTCGACCTCTGGGAGGGGGAATACACTTACCGATGCATCCTTGCCAACGACTAGGTTTCCTCGACACGGGAAATCGTGGAGTTCTACAACCTGCGTGGTGGCAAGGAACGCATATTCGATGAGATGAACTACGGCTTCGGATAGAGCCATCTGCCAAAGTCTTTCTTGTCGCAGAATGCCGCATTCTTGGTGATGACCGCGCTCATTTACAACTTTTACAAGTTCCTGCTGTCTCGTATTCCTTTGTCCGATTTCGGGCTGAAGAAGACAAGCAGAATAAGGACTTTCGTCTTCAAGTTCGTCTCCGTGTCTGCAAAATGGATCATGGCGGCCAGACAAAATGTGCTTAACATCTATACCAGTAACAAGTCTTACGCCAATCTGGACTTCGGATAGCGTCACGACTTAATGGAACTCTATGCGTATTGCCTCAAGTCGCTTTGTGGGGCAATGGGGGTATGCACGAATGTTCGGGATTGCGAGTCTCCGAAACCATGGCTGCTCGCAACTCCTCAATATTTCATGCTAATTCGGCTTTGCAAATTAGGTTGCGGAGTTGAGGTAATTGCATCGGACAGAAGGTATAGTTCACATTTTTCTCATCATATGAAGTTGTTCGGAAGTTTCCAACAACTATAGGTTCTGCATTGATATTGAGCCGATGAATACTGCACTTGAGACCATTTGTCCAAGTCTTACAAAATATATTGGATAGTGTAGGACAAATGGTCTTGTAATCTTACATTTTCATGGCCTTTTTCGACAGGAAGGACGAACATATACATAAAATTCTGTTAATAAACATGAAATGTTTAAAGCCAAATTTGGCTTTTTGATCCAAATGCATACAGTTGTATGTTGACAATCTCTTATATTTTATACAAAAAACTACAATATATTTGTGTACTATATAAAATGGAAGATAAGGAATATTTGAAGCAATTTGCTCAAAGAGTTAGAACATTAAGAGAAGAGCAAGGTATCTCACAAGAGAAACTTGCAGAACGTTCAAATCTTCATCGTACATATATTGGGATGGTGGAGAGACTTGAACGTAACCCATCACTTGTTTGTATTCATAAGATTGCAAATGGATTAGGTATTAACATAAAAGAGTTATTTGTATGACAATAAAAGAAACAGAAACTTTGAGGGCCAATATTCAAAATTGTTTTGAATTGCTAATAAAGAAAATAGGTGCAATCCAAATAGGCTTACCTTCGCAATATCCATACGGTTGGAGAAAGGCTGCTAAAGGAAGAACTGTTTGGAGAATTGTAGAAGAGATAGTTACACAAAATTTGCAGAAATACCATTCGGATTTTAATCTCGACAAAGCGGAGCCTTCCCCCTCCGAGGTGTCTGTTTATGATATTAAATGCACATATAATAAGCAGGATGCCTATGTGAATATAAAGTCTGCATTGGCAAATGTAGGAATTAGTAAAGATGATATTTCAAAAGCTAATGGTTTAATTGATTTCTACAATCAAGACAAAGAGAAACAGTTCTTTGTAGCAACCTTTTATATAAAGTTTAATTCTAACATGACTATTGAAATTGAGAAATGTGTTGTTTTCCCTGTAGCATGGATTCCAGACATCTATATTAATCCCAGCAACAATGGCAACTTACAGTCATCAAAATACAAAGATTTGTTATTCGCACAAAAAAGGACAAATGACGCCTTTATAAAAGAACTCTTGATAGCCAAAGCTGTCGCAGATAACAAGAAAGCTAACAAGAAAGGAAAAGTCACAAAGAAGAAGTCAACAAAGAAATAAAGTCAGTGACATTCTGTTTAATCATTTTAGACTTGTGCAGAATGCCACTGACTATCATCTATTAGAGTATTTTTTCCATCGTCGTATCCGTAAACGTACGCCAAATTTCGAGTTTCACTTTCTTGTAGTCATCGAATAACTGACCGATACGTTCAATTTCGAACACTAATCGGAGGTCATTCTTGTCCTCATTTTCTTGTCCTTCCTTGCGATAGCCAAGTCGAGCTATCTTTATATAGTAAAGATCGCGGATTCCTTTACCAGAGAGATACGGCATAAAGTAGTAGAGCTTGTTTAGTGCTACTGTTGACGGGAACTTCTTGCCTGTATAGTAAATCTTGGCCGAACCGTCGAGATAATGCTCCCAATTATCCTTCTTGACGTTGCAGATAAGGAGGTTCCTTGCGCAGTCGATAGGCAGGTTACGCTGAATGCTACCCATATTGTATTCAATCCCATTGTCCTCACAAACCATATCATTCTGGGTAATAGGCTCAAAATCATATTGGTCGAAAAGGTTGAGAAAATTGAGCTGTTTTACACGTGATTTGCTTGTCTTTTTGACAGATTCTTCTGTATTAGATAAAAAAGTCTCTTTTAGGATTTGAAGCCTTTTATTAAATACGTTTATCATACTTATGCCGTCAGTATATCTCAGTGAGAAGAATTCGTTCAGCAACTGTATCCCATCTTTCTCTTTTTGAGTGTCTTTAATAAAAGCATACACATTCTTAACAAACGAATTCTCCTCTGTTCTCAGCAAGGTCAAATCCACAACCATGCCTTTGTTTAGATCGTTTGGTTCGAATTTAACAAGACCATTCCCGTATTGACGCGAATTGTCGAGAAATATCTCCTTTGCCACATCAGTAATGAGGTATGCAAACAACACCTCTACATCAACCCCGGTATTTTTGGGATATACGCAATGGAATGTTGTGAGGTTATATATATTTGCTTCGTTGCGAATGAAACGCAAGCCACTTCTGTTGAAGACAGAAACCCATATTGGTGCAGGAGGCCGATTCTCAATAGCATACCATGGAGACCGACTTGCTGTAAGATAACGCTTATTGATTTCTGATTCTTCACCAAGATGTATGTACCTTAGCACATTTTTGTTGTTTGGTGCAGTGCAACCGTTGAATAGATAGACGGTCTTATCACCGTTTATTAAATTTGTAAATTCATTCTGAGTAAAAAAAGTCTGTGGAGCATCTACAGCTTTACAGATACATGGCATCAAGCACTCTTCGGGAATATTATAGTCATCTGCTTTTGAAGGCTTGAACGTAAAAAAATCGTTTGCACCTGTGGCGATACCACGCGAAACCTTGGCAAACTTAGAGAATGGCACAAGATGATTATATTTACAACTATTACCTTCCTCATAGTATGATTTCCACTTTATGCTTGCATCAAGCTCCGAGGTGTTGTATTCCGTATATTCACTTAAACAAGTGTTTAACCCTTCTATGTTGTTGATTAATGAGAAACGTACACTTGCCGAACCGGTCGTTCTTTCACAAAGGAGAATACAAGCAGTTGTTAAAGCATCGTCAAAAGCACATTCTGTAAAATCGACAACTATTATGTGATGCAGAGTGTTACTCTCTATCAAAGCTTGTTTTACCTCTACACCATAATCGGAATTGAGAAATTCCGAGGGAATAATGTATGCCAGACGTCCACCTTCTTGCAACTGGGCGATTGATTTTAGGAGGAACAAAGTATAGAGGTTAGTGAAGCCATTAAGCTTTGTTCCTAAATGATTATTTACATCTGGTATATAAGTAGCATTGTCGTAATCGTGAAATTTCAGATAAGGAGGATTACAAACAATAGCATCATATTTTGCATCCCAATCACTCGCAAAATAATCTTCATTCCTAAGATTCACTCCATTTGGGCGAGCAGTAATTGCACTTGCAAAAATATGTCTATCAATTTCGTACGCATCGACAGGTAGAGTCGTATTCTGAGCAAGGATGCGCGAAAAGATTCCCAAACCGTATGCTGGTTCGAGAACACGAGTTTTCTGCTTTCCCTGTAACACCCATCGACACATAAACTCAGCAATCTTTTCTGGTGTGAAGAACTGAGCATATCTTTTGCGGTGGTCAAGAGGTGTTGACGTAATGTATTTTTGTTCGAGAGTCATCCTATTAGAGTTTTATTCCAAATAGAGATTCAAAATTGTTAGCATCCAGGCATGCCTCACCGCCATCGAATTTTACATAAAACAATAATCTCCCTTTGTTTAACTCCTTTCTCACACTTTGATGATTTGGTTCGGTAACGGCTTCTGCAAGACAAATACCATCTTGGGAAGGTATCTTGATGGTTGTCTTGTTTTGATTCTTTGTGTCTTGTTCAATGAAGTATTTATCATCCTCTAAATCGGGGTTTGACACAAGCTCCAGAATATGCTGGAATGATACACCATACACTTTATCAAAAAATACTTGTACGTAAAAATGTGGCACGTCGTAGGTCATTATCCATTTGTGAACCACCTTCAAATCTTCCACCTTCGGGGTGATGGATAATGAATTACGTTTCTGAATTATCTTCAGACAATCTTTTAGTTCAGACAAATTTTCTGTTAATTCTTGAAGCCTTTGCGAGGTCTTCCATGTTGGCTTTCGGTAGTCGATAGAACGTACTGAAGTTTCGTCAAGCTGTTGAAGAATAGCTATCAACTCGGGACGTTTCTGCATCAACAAGTCAACGTATTCGTCTAGTATAATATTCTTTAACTCGATAGCTCTTTCTGTATTCTCACGAACAACTCTGTTAGCTTCTGCCGTGTATTTATTGATGAGAAAAGCACTTGAACGAACCTCAATGCCTGCAATAGCCTTAGCTACATAATCAGCAATCTCATTACTTGTTTTTATACTAATGTCATAACCAAAAGATTCATCAAAATCCTCCTTCTTAAACAACAGAATGTCTGGGCGCTTGCCAATGGCATCGAGTTCTGCCTGATAGTCATTGAAGAACTTCTCAAATCCTTCATCTCCAGCAACAAGGTCATCTGATTTACCATACCTAACAGCAACGATATTCTTGGAATTGTCATTAATCGCCCTGAAAAGAACATCTTCCGCCCAATCTCCTTGCTGTTTATTAGTAATGAACTCAGAAGATGCCTGTGTAGGCATTGAAGCTTCGCTACGTGGTTCATCAAAGTCGATAAGACCTGTATGAATGTTACTGCAAATGTCGTTAATGATATCTTTATATGCCATAATTATTTTGTTTTAATAATGATTTTATGTTAATTCCCAATATGATTTACTGCTATGGCTTCTCTATCACCATATACTTGGCACCACTTTTTACGAGTGTACCCCAGCTGTACGGACAATTATCATACAGGCAGATGGATTGCTTAGTAATGGTTTTATCATTTTTGTCATCGTAAGAACCGATTCTTACACTTACAAGTGTGGCATACTTGTCACTTAGTTCTGAGTCTTCTTCCACCCAGTAGTTGTCATCTTCACAGTCGAGCCATTTGTTTGTGATAATCTTCTTTTTTTCTTGCTGTGCAAGTTCTAGTCTGTCTTCGGCATCGGGAAGCAACTCTATCAACTTACGATTATATTCTTGGTACAGCGACTTTATGTCTTTCCCATCTATCAATTTTTTTACATCTGCATCGTATTGGCGCATCAAGCTTTTAGCTTCTTTGAGAAGGCGGCGGGAAATCTGTTCAAAGTCGCTGAACTTGCCATCACGAACAGCCATAGGGAATCGTCGCTGAACGTTGAGTCCCTTTTCGTCAAGCATATACCATGTGACAATACAGAAATCCATATTCTTGGCACTCTCTTTCACCTCGTTTATCTCCATGAAAACGAGAGGGTGTGGAGCCATTTCTACAAAGGTGTCGCCTTTCCTGAAATGTTGTATGGGTTTTGATGCTATTTCATTCATAATGATTATCGCTACAAATTAATCCTCATTTGCTGTTTGTATCCATAACTTCGTTAAGGCTAGTCACAGAACAGGCCTGATTCAAGTGGCGCTATAGGCTGAAAGATGATGATAGCTCATATTTCGGGCTGCAAGATACGCATTTTTTTTGACATAGTGCGCAAACAACAAGAAAAAAAAGTGTAATTTGAATCAATTTTCATAATTCAACCGATTGCACGAGGACAAATAAACGAAAAATTAATGGAAAATCGCGGCATGACCAATCTTGGCCAGGAATGGTTATTCTTCGATGGGAGCATGACCTTCCTTGGCCAAGATTGGTTATGCGGGGATGGGTGGTATGACCATTTTATGCCAGGATTGGTTATGCGAGGGAGGTGGCATGACCAATTTATGCCAAGAAAGGTTATGCGGTGATTGCGGCATACTGATTTTGTGCATGGATTGGTTATGCACCTGTCGTAGAATGACCAATTTGTGCCAGGAATGGTTATGCCCTGATTTGCGACATGACCAATCCGTGCGCAGAATGGTCATGCCGCTTCGGGATGGAGCACTTTGTCGGCCGTGAGAATGCTTGCGCCGATCGCGCATAACCATTCTTGGCCAGGATTGGTCATGTCGTGGTCGCTGCATAACCAATCTGCGCCAAGAATGGTCATGGCGCTGTTGGAGATAGGTCATTCCACGTTCGGAGCGGGTTCCTCGTTGCGGGAGCGGAGCTTCTCGGCATTCTCGATGATGCGCTTGCGCTGGTGTGCCTCGCGGTTGAACCGGTAGTTACTGTTGCGGAAGACGGAGCCATTGCGGTAGGCATACGGAGTGGTGCCGTAGCGTGCACGGAAGGCGGCAATCAGGTTCTTCTCGAGCTTGAATCCACAGCGTCGTGCCACCTCTTCGACCGAGAGGCTTTCATCGTCGAGCAGGTCGATGGCCTGCAGCATGCGCCACTGCAAGATGAACTCCTTGAGGGTGACGCCTACGAAGAGCTTCATCGTCTCGTTCAGGTAACGCTGATCGACGTTGAGGCAGAGGGCGACTTCCTGGGCGGAATGACTCTTTACTCGCTTGACATAATCGACGATGGCATCGACGGCTGTCTGTCCGGTCGGAGCTCCTTTCGTCTTGTAGAGCTCCTCCACTGTGGTGATTTGTTTGATTAAAATCATACTGTTTGTTTTAAAGGGTTAATAATTTGTTTATTTATCACGAATTATCGAATTATAGAATAATAGGCGGTCGGACTTCTATTCAGTGAATTCTTTAATTCTCGAATTCTTGATGAAGAAATGCTTCGCTCAACAAATTCTCTCGGAAATAGTCTTAGTGGGGCTTAGCCTACCCCGCCCCCCTTTGAGGGGGGGGAGGGGGGGCTATAAGCCCCGACTATTTCCTCCAGGAGAATTTGTCTCGCTTTCCTCTCTCCTCTCTCTTTATCACGAATTAGCGAATTATCGAATTTTGAGTATTTGAACTTTAACACAATCAATTCTTTAATTCTCAAATTCGTGATAAAAAATATCGTCTTACTCTCTCTTCTTTACCCTTCGTTTATTTATAGGAGGACAAAGTGGACCCGAGGGGAAGGGAAGGGTTAAGAGGGGTTAAGAAAGGTTTGAATGGTTAAGAGATGTTGTGGGTCGAACCTTCCTTAGTCATAGAGGGCGTGGAGATCGGTCTGGCTCAGGACCTCACCGGGATGGAGGGTGAGGTTGCGGCTCAGACGGCCACGATGGGCATAGAGGATG
>JAEEUA010000189.1 GCA_016286775.1 Bacteroidales bacterium | reverse complement strand
TCAACTTCGCCAAAGAGGCTGTTGTAGGAAGCAAAGCTCTTGCGGCGATCGGCATGCTTGTCGCCCACATCCTTGTATTTCAAAGGGTTGACAACTCTATCGGAAGAGTTGAGCGAAAGTACGTCGCGCATCGTGCCATCCGAATTGTAGGGGCTGATGTTGGGAGAAGTCTGCAACAGGTTGTAGATAGGCGAGCTGTTCTCGCCATCGGTGATGCTGTAGGAGTTCTGTGTGGTGAGGCCAACGCGAACGCGGCCAATCTTCTGGTCGATGGTGGCTCGTACACCAAAACGCTCGTAGCCCTGATTGGGGACCACGGCTGACTCATTGTAGTAGCTGCCACCGAAGGAATAGGATCCGTTTTCGGTACCAGCCGAGATGGTGATATCGTGACTATTGGCCATGCCGGTCTTGAAGACCTCATCCTGCCAGTCGGTATCGACACCATCTTCGTCCATTGGGCCAGCTACGCCCCATGCACTGCCGTTGGCAGCAGCCACCTCGCGCATCTTCGTGAGCTGGCTGGCATTCATCATCGGATATTCGGAGAAGAGCGTCACTGCGCCCACATAGCCATTGTAGTTGACGGTAGCCTTGCCCGACTTGCCACGGTTGGTGGTGATGATGATGACGCCGTTGGCGCCACGGGAGCCATAGATGGCGGTGGCGGAGGCATCCTTCAGGATATCCATCGACTTGATGTCATTGGGCGAGATGTCACCGATGCTTCCCGCAAACGGGATGCCATCGAGGACGATGAGCGGGTCGTTGGAAGCAGTGAGCGAACGGGTACCTCGGATACGGATCTGCTGGTCGGCACCGGGGCGCGACGACGTGCGCTGGATATCGACACCAGCCACACGGCCCTGCAGTGCCTGCGTGGCGCTCTGGGCGGGCACTTCGCGCAGCTTGTCGGAGCTGACGGAGGCGATTGAACCGGTGACGTCGCTCTTCTTGGCCGTGCCGTAACCGATGACGACGACGTCCTCAAGGGCCTTGCGGTCCTCGGCGAGGGTGACGGTCATGCCATTCTGGGCGGCCACCTCCTGGGTGATGTAACCGATGAACGATACCTTGAGCCGGGCGCCTGCCGGCACACTGAGGGTGAAGTTGCCGTCGAGGTCGGTCATGGTGCCGTTGGTCGTCCCTATCTGAACGACGTTGGCACCGAGGATCGGCTCCCCGAGGTCATCCAACACTTGTCCCGAGATGGTCACGTTCTGAGCCATGATCATCACTGGGAACATCACGAGCAATACGAGTGCATACAACACGTTGCATGCCCGATTCCCGAACAAAGTTTGACAGGTGATTTTCATAAATGATTGTGTTTGGTGAAATAATAGAATATAGGTAATAAAATATATATTGTGGAATGTTTCGTTTCGTGTGGTGTGTATGCCGGATAATCGGTTTCTAATATCAGATTTCGAGTGCAAACTTAGCGGTTTTTTTTCAATATTCCAAATTTTTGGTTCATCTTTTTTAATATTTGTTCATTTTTGAATCAAAAAATGAAGATAATGATACATTTTTAAATGATAAATATGTCGGATGTGCAGTAAATACAATAATACCCGAGACATTCCGGGTGTAGAAGTCTCGGGCAAATAGCAACGTGAATGATATGTTTCTGCTGGTGTCTGGGGTAGAGGAATGAGCATCTGCTCAAGGCTTGACCATCTCAGTGGGGATGCGTTCTCCGCTTTTCAGTGCGCGGATTTGGGCCGGGGCGTCGTTGCCAACAGGACGTGTCGTGAAATCGGGCGTGTTGTAGGAGTAGAGCGACTGCGTGTAGAAATTCTTTGGGTCGCGCTGAGGCAGCAGGAAGGGCTTGGTGGCCTGTCCGTCAGGGCCAATGGAAGACAGATAGATACGCGAGTAGCGTCCGTCGTCGCGTCGGCTGGTGAAGAGGAACCATCCTCCGTTGCTGCTCCAGTTGTGGAAGCTGTCGGCTCTGTCGCTATTGACAGTGGTGAGCGGATTGCTTTCGCCCGTCTGCAGATCCAGGAGCCAAAGGTCACTCTCGGGATGCCAGATGGTGAAATAGCCATAGTCGGCGAGGGTGTACATCAGATAGCGCCCATCGTAGGAGGGACGTGGCCAGCTGACACTCTTCCCTTGGGCTGCAGCATTGATGAGCGTATCGACCTGTTGCCCGATGTGGCCTGTGGCGGGATCGAAGCTTACGCGGCAGAGGCTGTAGCGTTCCTGGTCGTAGTCGGTGGGATAGACCTGACGGAGGGCTGTAACGAAATAGAGCCATCGGCCGTCGGGTGAGAAGGCCGGACAGTTTTCGGCCCAATATTTCTTCATGATGAGCGTGTCGCCGATGATTTGATGCGTCTTCGAGTCATAGACGAAAACGTCGGACGAGGAGTCATAGACCTCTACCACATTCTCTTTTCGGATGTGGAACATCTGTGAGGTCTTGTTGGTGGAGAAGGCGCAATAGCGTCCGTCGGGATGCCAGTAAGGATAGACCATGGTGCCTCCCAGCATATCGTTGACAGCTTTCAGCAGTTCGTCCTTTCCGTCTGTGTGCAGCAAGGTCGCGCCATTTCCCCCTCTGACGTGCAGTACATGCTGGTCGGGATTGCCTCGATTGGGGGTATGGCAGTTGATGCACATACCTTCGTTGGAATGATTGTCGAGCAGAGTCGTCTCTTCAAATGTGCTAAGTTTGCGCTCGTAGATGCCCATGAGGCCAAACATCTCGTAGCCAGGGGCAATGCGGCGATAGGTGATGCCCCAGTCCGGCAGGTCGGTCGCGGAGATGTGGATGCTGAAGTCGCGGTAACGCTTCCATTGTCCATCTAGTTTGGCACAAACGGTCACATTGAGTTGCCCGCCTCGGTTCTGCTCCACCAGGGCATGCCATTGTTCGATGTCGAAGTCGGTGCAGGAACCGTTGGAATGGAGCGTGCCGCCCTGGGCGTCGCTTACCACGACGTCGATGGCTGTCACATGGTCATCGTCCATAGCGAAATTGAGAGGCGCGATGCCAACAGGAATGGTGACATCCACATAGTCGGGATAGATGACAGGAAGAGCATCCACAACAGTTGCATCGTGTGGACTGGAGGAACAGGATGTTAAAATCCCGATGATCAGCAGCAGGCTAAAGGAAAAACTCGTCTTGCAGGTTTTCATGGATTTCACGGAGCTTTTGATAGGAGGGGTAATTGACAATCAGTTCGGGATGCTCGACCAAAGGTCTCAGCTTTTTTGTCCAGGAATGGCAATCCTTGTGCTGCTCACCGATCAGCAGGTATTTCCAGGCAAGATCGTATTCGCCGATGATGATGGAGACCTCGGTCAGCCGTTTCAAGGCACGGCTGTTGGGCTTCTCGCTGCGCATGGCAACCATCGCATCGAAGGCAGCGCGACGCGCCATGTTCAACCGGCCGAGACGCATGTAGATGTCGCTCATCATCAGTGCAGAAGACTCGCTGCCTAACACGCCATGGGAATCTTCAAGGCATAGGTCCAGTTCTTCGCGGGAGCATTGGCCCAAGTACCACGACGCTAAGCGCACCGCATTGCGGCAGGCGGAAGACTTTGTGGGCTGTTTCTGGTTCTTTTCCACAATGTCTGCCCACTGTCCCTTTTGCAGGAGCAGGTCATACGCTTGTTCTTCGGGCGTTCCCCCTGCCAACTCGGGCGTGCGCTGGCATCCGCAGAATATACTTCCGACAAATGCAAGCATACCGCATATCGCACATTTGACTGCAAGAAGTCGTTCGGTCGTCATATCGTCGTGTTTGTTGTGGTTTGGTAATAAAGAGTGCTGCATCTTCTGACGCAGCACTCCATGTAATCAGATCATGTGAGTAGGGTCATTTTCTGATGGCCTACAGACAATATTAATTGTTACCTCTATATGCCTCGTTCTGCTCGCAGAGGGTGTTCTTGGTGATTTCATCCTCAGGAATAGGCATATCCATCTTCAGGTCGTTGTAGTCGTAGTCGCGGTTGGTCCAAGGAATATCCTTGAGGTCGTCCACGCTGCGCTTGGGATAGTTGGTAGCGACATGGTCGGCCATGAAGCCAGACTTCTGCATATCGGGACGCAGACACCACTCGCAGTTGAACTCGCGACGACGCTCGGTGTTGACAGCGACCTTCCAAACGGGAGACTGGAAGCCCTTCTGGGCAGCATACCGGGTGTAGTAGTCCTTGGCAGGAACTACGACAGCGCCATCACTACCGAATGGGATAGGATACTCGGCACGGTTGATATAGAAGACACCGCCATTGGCGTCAGAGCCATCCTCGCGGCCGATCCATCCGGCGAACGAGTTGTAGTAGGGCATGTACTTGTCGGTCAGTTCCTTCTCGTGGCCATCCTCCAGACGACCGAATGCACGGTTGCGGAGTTCGTCAAGCTGTTTCCAGCCCTCAGCCTCGTTGCCATTGCGGAAGCAGCACTCGGCATAGTCGAGCATTACGTTAGGAAGACGCTTCCAGTAGATAGGAGTTGGGCTCCAGTGGCCATCACCCCAAGACTTGTAGTCGGCAGATGCGGTACGCCACATCTTCGAGCTCCAGATGGCAGGTGCCCATTCGCCGTTGTTGAAGTGGAACTGCTTGGTGGCAGTTGCAGCCTGACCCTTGCCAAGAACTTCCTGGAGATAAGGATTCACGCCATAGATAGCCTTGTCGAACTTGCCCAGCCAACCTTCATACTGTGGATCGTAGGCAGGATTCTCGGGATCAATCTGAGGAACTGCGCCAATGTAGCAGGAACCAGCGCGACGCTTGTCACCCGTCTCGTAGCAGGAGTACCACTCCCAAGAGAGGTAGAGTGAACCCCAACCACCATTCTCAGGACATGCGGTGTACCACTTCAGCATCAGCTTGGAGGTGAGGTTATCCCACTTGCCCCAGTTGGTGCCTTCGTCAAGCTGCTCCACCCAGATAGCCTCGGGGCCCCATGCAGAAGCAGGATCCCACAGCGTGGTGAACGACTCGTTGAGCTTGTAGGTGTGGCTGTCGAGAATCTGCTTGAAGCAGTCGGCTGCCAGCTTGTAGCACTCATCGGGAGTTGTTGGAGCTACGCCAGTACCTGTGACACCATTGGAGCCTTCGGGGGAGAGACGATAAGCCTTCCACATATAGGCATCGCCCAGATATGCCAGGGCCATACCCTTGGTAGCACGGCCATATTCGCCGTCCCAAGGATCCCATTCAAGAAGCTCGGCAGCAGCCTTGAAGTCCTCGATGATGAAGTCCCACATCTCGGCATAGCTCTCAGCCTTAGCCTTCAATGGGGTGTTGGCACCATTCTCGCCAGTGGCCAGCATGGGCACACGGCCGAAGGTTGTGGCAAGCCAGTGGTAGAAGAAGCCGCGGAGAGCACGGCCCTCGCCCTCAAGATACTTTAGGGATTTATCACCACCGATATTCTCTGCCGGATAGTCCTGCAGTTTGTCAAGGAAGTCGTTGGCGCGGCAGATGCCGGCATATACATGCTTCCAACCTGCGAGCAACTCACTGGAGTTGGAGTTCCATGCCTGTACGTTCCAGTCCTTATCCCAACCCGTGGCCTGGGTATCGATGGTCGGGTGGCAACCTGTGAAAAGGTTTGGCTTGAAGCCCCAGTCTCCGTCGTATGCATCATCCGGGTAAACCAGGTCGTAGACACCGTTGAGGGCTCGCTTGGCATTATCCTTGCTCTCGTAAGATGCAGCCTCATCGACCACATCGTAAGCCGTTACATTCAGGAATTCCTCGTTGTCACAGGATGTCAGGCCCAAACCCATCATGCTGCACAGAGCTGATCCTAAAATAAAATATTTTGTCTTCATAACTTTTATTTCTTTCAAATTCGTTTTATGCTCTATGTACTAATATTATTAGAAGGTAATATTGATACCAGCCATCCAAGTGCGAGGCTGTGGATAACGACCGGTGTCAAGGCCTTGGTAGAGAACAGAACCGCTACCGCACTCGGGATCACCATACTTGTTGTAACCGGAAATGGTCCAAAGGTTGCTTACACCCAGATATACACGTGCCTTCTCGATCAAGAGGGGCTTGCAGATGTTGCGTGGAATGTTGTAGCCCACCTGGAAGTTGGCAATACGCAGGAAGTCGCCGTTCTTTACCCAGAGGTCGCTGACACGGGTATTGCGGTTCGGGTCGAGGATGGACAGACGAGGCAGTGCAGAACCGCCATTGCTGAACGAATCGTGGAAGGCATCCTTCAGGATGTTTGGAGTGGTCTGGTCATCCAACTGGGTCATGCTGCTCAGCTTCATGGCAGAGTAGGAGAGGATGTCCTGTCCGAATACGCCATACATATAGAGGCTGAAGTCGAAGTCCTTGTAGGTGGCACCCACTGTGAAACCGTAGTTCAGCTTCGGGAAGCCGTTGCCAAGAATCTTGCGGTCATAGTTGTCGATAACACCATCGGGCTTGCCGTCGGGACCACTGAGGTCCTTGAACTTCATATCACCAACTGACAGCGGGTGATCGGTGTCGCACTTCGACTCGGCATCCGACTTGATGGCATTCTTGTAGGCAGCGAGGTCAGCCTCGTCCTTGATGATGCCATCGGTCACATAGCCATAGAACGAACCTACAGCTTCACCTTCCTCACAGATGGAGTGGCGATCCCAGTGTCCGTTGCCATCGACTGCACCTACCTGCGAGCCGTCGATGTAGGTACCATTGCCGGAAGCGGTGTTGTAGAGGTTGTCACCCATCTTCTTTACCTTATTCTGGATGGTTGAACCAGTCAGACGAACATTGATACCGAAGTCCCTGTTGAACTGCTTGTGGTAGCCAATAGCGAACTCGAAGCCCTTGTTCTCAATCTCACCATAGTTGGTGTAAACCTGGCTGTAACCAGCGGATGGACGCAACTGACGATAGAGGAGCAGATCCTTGGTGTTCTTGATGAAGTAGTCGAGGGTGATGTCCCAGTCGTTGAGGAATGCGAAGTCGATACCGAAGTTGGTCATCTCGGTGGTTTCCCACTTGAGGTC
>JAEEUA010000188.1 GCA_016286775.1 Bacteroidales bacterium | reverse complement strand
TCTGCGCAACGAATACTGGAAGGTTCACACCGAGAGCACCAACTTCTACCAGGAGATACGCGAACGTCGTGAAGGCGAACCCGTTCTGAAGCCCATCGACCCGCGCAATACCCATTTCAACAAGATTTTCCCCACAGCCTTCATCAGCTGGCAGATCACCGACCACGACGAAGTGCAGTTCAACTACACACGTCGTATGCATCGTCCCTGGGGCGGTCAGCTCAACTCCTTCCAGAACATCTCCGACTCGACGTCCATCTCCTACGGTAATCCCGACCTGACGCCTTCCTACACCAACGCGTTCGAAATCAACTATCTGCGCACCTGGGAAGAGCACACGCTCAGCGTCAGCTCCTACTATCGTCCCACAAGCGACGTGACGCAGGGTCTCAGCTACATGGAGGACAACATCCGCTACAGCACCACGGTCAACATCGCCAAGGAAAGTAACAGCGGTATCGAGATTGTTTCCAAGAACAAGCTTTGGCACAAGGTCGATGTCACCACCACGCTCAATGGCTACTATCACAAGCTCGACGGCGGCGACTTCACCACTACGCTCAATGGCAAGGAATACGGCATTCACATCGATGGCAGCGAAAACTTCTCTTGGAATGCCCGTATGCAGGTCCAGACCATCCTCCCCGGCAAGATTTCGCTCCAGTGTCGTGGCAACTACAATGCACCGAGCAAGATTTCGCAGGGCCGTCGCGAGAGCAGCTGGTCGTTCGATGCCAGCCTGAAGCGTCAGTTTTTCGACGGCAAGTTCACCGTGGCCCTCAACGGTCGCAACCTGTTCAACTCCCGCAAGTGGCGCTCCACCACCGACTACTTCTCGCCCCAGATGGGCGGATACCATCAGTTCAGCAAGAACTGGCGTGGCAATCGCCGCATCATCCTCCAGCTCAGCTACACCTTCGGCAATATGCGCGCCAAGCGTGGTGACCGCGATCGCGGCGACCAGGAAGGCAACGAGCCACAGATGGAATACAATGGCGAAGGCGGCGGAGACGATTGATCAATCAACTTAATCTCTGACCATTCCGAGAATTCCGAGTACTCAGATTACTCCGATTACTCCGAATATTCCGAATACTCCGATAACTACAACATAACAAACCAAATGGACAAACTAAGCTATTCACTTGGCCTGAACATTGGCCAGCAGCTCCAGGGACCTCTGACCGAACAAGGTATCCTCGGACAAATCAATGCCGACGACTTCGCAGCAGGTATTGCAGATCTGTTTGCGAGACGTCAGCTCCGTATCAACCCAAACGAAGCGCAACAGCTTTTGGATAGATTCTTCAGCGACCAGCAAAGCAGGAAGGCATCAGCCGCTACCATGACTCGCGAAGCAGGGGAGAGGTTCCTGGCTGCAAATGCCAGAAAGTACGGTGTAGTGACGCTGCCCAGCGGCTTGCAGTACGAGGTTCTCAAAGAAGGTACCGGCCGAAAGCCGACCGTTTACGACACCGTGCGCTGCCACTATCATGGCACCCTGACCGACGGCACCGTCTTCGATTCGTCCGTTCAACGAGGCATGCCTGCCGAATTCCCGCTCAATCAGGTCATCCCAGGTTGGACCGAAGGTGTCCAGCTCATGAGGGAAGGAGCCAAGTACCGTTTCTTCATCCCCTATCACCTGGCCTACGGCGAACGAGGCGCTGGCTCGCAGATTCCTCCCTATTCCGCCCTCGTCTTCGACGTCGAGCTCCTCAAGGTCCTCTAATCCACCCTCTGGAATCCTTCAAAACAAAGCGATACTATCCGTCCAACGAATAGTATCGCTTTTTCTATTTTTTAATAATCAGACCGTGTCTCCGAAGCGGCCATCAATGGCCGCCTCCACTGTCTCCGTAGCGGCCGTTTTTGGCCGCCATCTTCGTGTTTTCGTCGCGGCCGTTTTTGGCCGCCTCAAACCAGCCATCAGTCCAGGAACTTCA
Source organism: Bacteroidales bacterium (assembly GCA_016286775.1). GTDB lineage: Bacteria > Bacteroidota > Bacteroidia > Bacteroidales > UBA3663 > Liminaster. The sequence continues at coordinate 5,112 of JAEEUA010000188.1, read as the reverse complement.
CCTTGCCCCAATCCCTCGGCTTGGCATCCGGTGTCTCGTCAGGATAGCCGAAGGCGATGGCATAGAGGAGCTCATATCCGTCGCTGAATTCCAGTTTCTTGAGATACTCGGCGCCCGCATCGGTGCGGAAGAACTGCACAGGACCACCCAGGCAGCAGGTGCCGATACCCATCGACCAGGCCGAAAGCATCATGTTCTGGCCAAGGAATCCGCAGTTCAGTTCCGTGCCCTTCGGACAAGCGATGAACACCACCGTAGGAGCGTTGCGGAACATGTTCTTGAAGTTCTCATCGACCATCTTGTCCAGTCGTTCGGCATCGAGCGTCTTCTTCCAGGCCTCCGTGCAGCCGTTGATGAATTCGGGATTATCCACCACGCGAATCTCCCATTCCTGCCGGTTGCTGCCACTGGGAGCGTTGATGCCGCATTTCACGATGGATTCCATCAGCTCGCGGCTCACGGGCTCATCCTTGTACTGGCGAATCGAGCGACGCGTCATGATGGTTTCAATCACGACATCACTCTTGCTCTGGTCAACTTTCGCATTCTCATTACTGCAGCCGCAGAGGGTCAGAAGTGCAAGACCCATCAAATAGATACTTTTTTTCATAAGAAGGATTTATTAATTGGTTTATAATGGTTTACAAAACTCGCGCAAATTATCCGAAAATCAATGCCAGCGATAAAAGTATAGCCATCAGGAACATATTGCGGCTCGTCTCGCCCAGGATTTTGTTCAAGGCTTTGCCCGAAAAAATACGGACCATCTTGCGCCAGGTCAGGAAGTGCAGCAAAGGATAGACCAGCTGAAGAGCAAGGAACACGTACCGAAGGCTGTTGCCATCGTTCAGCAGAGTGCGCCAGCACAAATAGCCGATCAGCAACGTCACCACCACACCAATCAGCAGGTAGGCATAGCGACCGCATTTCTCGCCGAAGCGCACCACGATGGTCCGTTTGCCCGAAATACGGTCCTGATCACGGTCACGATAGTTGTTGATCATCAGAAGTGCGTCGATGGCGATGCCGGCTATGATGCTCAACAGAATGGCATTCAACGTGATATGCAAGGTCAATAGGTAGTAGGTGCCGCAAACAGGTACTAAACCGAAGAAGATGAGCACCAGCAGGTCACCCCAACCCAGATAGGAGAGACGCGTCGTATAGAGGAATGCGAAGACCACGCATACCGCTCCCAACAGAACAAACTCCACGCCCTTCCAGGGAAGCTGCTGATAACTCATCGCCACGGCCAGCAGACCAACCGAACAGGCCAGGAAGATAGTGAACGCAATCCCTTTCTTCATCGCCTCGGGTGTAATCCATCCTTGCGCACAGGCACGTTCCGGTCCCAGACGGTCGTCACGGTCCGTACCTTTTTGGAAATCGAAGTAATCGTTGATGAAGTTAGCCACTACTTGCATGAGGCAGGCGAACAATAGGCAGCATACCCAGAGCTCCCATTGTCTGGCGCCCTCACGATAGGCCATCGCTCCACCCAGGAACACCGGGATCATCGCCCCTGTCAGCGTCTTCGGTCGCGCAGCCAGAAACCACGCCTTCGCCGAATTTTTCTTTATCATTTTATCACGAATTATCGAATTTAAGAATTATTCCGAGATTCCGTTATTACGTTATAACGATATTACGACATCACGAAATAGCGACAATTCTATAATTCGCTAATTCGTGATAGGAAAATTATTTCTTGACCCCCGTGAACATCCGGCAAAGCCCGAACGTGAACGCCTTGGCCTCCACCCGTTCGAACCCCGCCAGACGCAGCATCTCGCAAACCTTCTCCGGCTTCGGGAAGTGCAGCACCGAATTGGGCAAATACTTGTAAGCCTCCCTATTCCCCGAGATTAGCCCACCGATAAACGGCAGGACATGCAGGAAGTAAAGCTTGTAGCCCCAGAGCAGAATGGGATTCGAGGGTACCGACAGTTCCACGATGCAGACCAGCGCCCCCGGACGGAGCACGCGGTTCATCTCGTTCAGTCCCAGCTGCAGATGTTCGAAGTTACGCACGCCGAAGGCCACGCTGATGGCATCGAACGTATTGTCGGCATAGCTCATACATTCGCTGTCCTCCACCTTCATGTCGATGTCGAGGCCCAGCGCCTTTACCTTCTCACGGCCCACCTTGAGCATACCTTCCGAGATATCCACGCCCGTCACCTTCGGCACGCCGGCTTGGGCCAGGGCAATGGCAAAGTCACCCGTGCCACAGGCGATGTCGAGCGCATGATTGGGCTGTGTCTCGCAAATCCGCTTCACCGCCTTTCGTCGCCAGCTCTTATCCACGTTGAGCGAAAGGATATGATTCAATTTATCATAGGTAGGAGCGATGTCATCAAACATCTTCTCCACAAAGTTCTTTTTCGCCATAATTTTTTTTCCCGTCGCGGCCGTTTATGGCCACCTAAAAACCTTGGTTATCTCCTCAATGGTCTTTCTCGTCTTCTCCCGCGCCACAAAGTCATCAGCCGGATAGCCCAGCGGAATGAGCACGGCAGGCTCCTCGTCAGCGCCGAAGCCAAAGAGCTCATGGCACAGCTTCGCATCGAAGTTGCAAACCCAGCAGGTGCCCAGGCCCTGCTCGGCAGCAGCCAGGCAGATATGCTCGGCCAGTATGGCGATGTCGATGTCGCCGTGGTCTTTGCCATCATTGCCACGATGCCAGCTCTGGTCGTGCTCTATGCAAAGAATCAGATAATACGGAGCCGTCTTGAACCACTCGCGGTCGTAGCAGCGCTGCACCTTCTCGCGTAATTCCGCCGCACTTTCCGGCGTTATCAGATAGATTTTCCACGGTTGCTTGTTCACAGCCGAAGGAGCCATTCGGGCAGCCTCCAGGATATAATCCAGCTTCTCAGCTTCGACAAGATCCGACTTGTACGCGCGCACCGAGCACCGCTCTTTTGCCAATTCCAGGAAAGAATTCATAATTTGTTTTCTTTAAATAACGCCGCAAAGATAGTGATTTTTTCCGAACATTCAAAACAAAACTTTCCCTAAATGACATATTTCTCACCAATAATTTTGTAAAAAACTGAAAAAGAGACAATCTAAACAACAAATTTGAGGTAAAATGTGAAATAATTTGTATGTAGTATTTGGGAATATTAATAATGTCGTGTTCAAAATAAAAAACTCAAATTCGCTAATTCGTGATAGATATTTAATACATTTTCGTGAACTATTTTATTTTTTTCCCCATTTTTTTGGAGTTTATCGAAAAACACGTTATCTTTGCATCGAAAAAAACTAATATCCTTTATTAATTCATTTTAATACCATTAAGACTATGAAAACGAGTTTCAAAGACATCGCCCGCGAAAAACAGGCCCGTTATTTCGATGAAAAGTACGGAATCAAGGAGTTTGACACCGTCAGACGCAAGCCCACAGGGTACCCCGAAGCCAAGGACTTCAAGGTCAAAGCTTTGCTCAAAAAGGAAGATGCCAAGGACGGAAAGATTTTCTACGAAGGTTATCGTCAGCAGATTCTTGACGAAATCAAGCAGCGCATAGAGGCAGGATCTTACGCTCCGTCTGCTTTGATGAAGCGTCATGCACTTCGCAGCGAGCACATACCTTGGAATATCTTCTTCCCGATGTCCTTGTCCGTCGACAAGAAGAACCACGCCAAGGACCTGTTCAATTCAATCCTGGAAAAGGTTTCGCCCAACGGCCCAAAGATTAAGGAAATCACCGGCATCACCGTTGAGTATGCTCCCAAGGATAAAGTTTACCTCAACGACCGAACCTCCTTCGACACCTATGTTGAATTTGTGGCAGAAGATGGTGCAAAAGGTGGCATCGGCATTGAGGTGAAATATACCGAAAAAGGCTACTCGCCGAGCGAAAAGGAAAAGGAGGAGGCAATCACCAACTACAAGCACTCTCCCTATTTTGCCGTGATGAAGGAGTCAAAGTATTTCATTCCAAAAGCCTTCAAGCGTGAGGAGACGGGCCTCAGGGCGTGGTCGCCATTGGTTCGCAATGAGCTGCGTCAGATCTGGCGCAATCACTTGCTGGGCGCTTCCATGGTGCAGAATGAGGACATCAAGTATTTCCTTTCCCTGCTTGTTTATCCCAAGGGCAACACCCATTTCCACGGCGACAAGACGCACAATGGTGCCGTGCGTAATTACAAGCAATGGCTTAGCCCAGAAGGACAAAAGACGTGGCAGGCCATCACCTTCGAGGATCTGTTCCTGTTGATTCAAAAGAACTTTACCGACCCCGAAGGCACCGCCTGGGTAAACTATCTGAAGGAGCGCTATTTATTCTAACTCAAGTTTCGCATTTGCTCAACTTCCGTTCGGTCACGTCCGAGAGAAGCGCTTGTAGAGATTGGGACCCAAGAAACATACGTCCCTTAAAATCCCTTAGATTCCCTTAGAATCCCTTAGAATCATCAACTTTCGTATTTGCGAAAGTTGAGATATAAGCTATTCCGCAAAAACTTCGTTTCGTGACTATTAATTATTTCATCGAGGAGGCATTCTATCGCGCGACAGAATGCTTCCTCAATTGGAAGCAGGCGACATGGTGAAAGGATGCTCTATTGTCAGCAATTTGCCTAAGGCAATGCACAGATGGCGAACTGAATTGGCTACCTTGGTACCCATGTAGAGACTTGCAGAAAAAAGGATCACGGCGGTGATGATTGCGTACATATTGATAAATTTTTATTGGTTGATATTATTTGTCTGGACATCGAAAGGATGTCTGTGAATCATTTTCACGCCGCGAAGGTAGAGGTTTTTCTGCACGCCTGCAAGTATATTTCTGACTTTCTGATTGAGTTATAGCGACAGGGTCGCGAATGTACGACAATGGGGGAGAGGCCTGCTTTTTTCTGTCGCCCTCTCGGGGCTTTTCTCCGGCGAAAATAGACATTTGGCAAACAAAATAGGGATATCAAGATTTTCTGCACGATGTGCAAATTTTCTGCTGCCATTGAGGCAGCACATTTTCCGGCAGTAGAGACAGGGCATTGAGCCCGCAGTCTCCTGCCATTTTCACCTCTTGTCTATCTTTTTATATAGAAGCTTTTTTTTCAAAATGAATCTTCGTTTCTTATTTTCGTAAAGGATACTTC
>JAEEUA010000187.1 GCA_016286775.1 Bacteroidales bacterium | reverse complement strand
GGCCCATCAGTCCTCCTGTGGCATCGCGGTAGGTGTCGAGGTAGTAGGTCAGGAAGTCGGTGAAGGCATCCTTGTCGATCTTCGACACTTCGAGGCCAGTGGCTTCTGTCGCAGCAGGATGATTGGTTTTGCCTGTCAGCGAATAGCCGAATCGATAGATGGTCCAGTCGCCTTGGGGTGCATTCCAATGAAGGTTACCTTCGGCATCGACCTTGTCGGTCACGTCGATGACGTCCTGTGTGCCGACCACTTCGTCAGCACGGGCGAAAGTGGGATGTTCCATAAGGTCGGAAGGAGTGGCATAGCCCGCCTTCTCTTCGGCGTGGTTGATGCGTGGAACGGGATATAGCACCAGTTCGGCCACGGGAGTAAATGTTGGTTCTGGAATGGGAACAGGCGACAAGGCAGCGTAGGGATTATTGAGGACGGGATTGTCGAACGTGACGCGGAAGTATCGTGCCGTGACGGGTTCGAACTCGATGGTCTGGCGAGCGGCACCTCCATGAGGAATATCGCAAACCTTGCGATAGGAGAGTCCGTCGTCGCTCACCTCAAGGTGCTTGCTGACGGGCGCTGGGGTTGCTCCCCATTCGCTACGTGTATAACCATCGACCACGCTTAGGGCCTGGATAGTCTGAGGACGCTTGAACGAATACTGTATCCAGGAGTATCCCCGTTCGTCGTCGCGCGGCAGTTCACCAGCATTGGCCAGGTCTCCGTCGGTGAGCTGTTCGACGGTAAATTTGCCTCCGCTCTTTGTGACCTTGGCACCGAGTTGCTGCAAGGTCTTGTCGGCCTTGTTCAAGCGAACAGCCAGCACATAGAGGTCCTTGTACCATTCGGGGCCACCTTCTGAGGGAATGAAGGTAGTCGCGCTGCTGGACGACGCCACGTTCTGGAAGAAGCCGGTGGTGTGGAAGGGGGCTGGGAGGGCAACGTTGAGTTGCTTGCCGCCTTTCACTCTCATTTCGCGCCAGACGAGTTTCTTCATGCCCTGCTCGGGTTTCACCCAAGGGCCGCCGGTGTTGCTCCAACCGGGACAACTGGCAGTAGCCACTTCCATACCGAGCGAATCGGCGAGGGTGACGGCATAACGGAAGGCATCCTTCCATTCGGGAGACATGTAGGTGAGGCGTTTCTCCACCACCTGCGGTGTGGTCATGCCGGCATCGAAGTTGTGATAGCCGCCTATGCCGACACGGTGCATCCATTCGATATCCTTGCGGATGCCGTCTTTGGAGATGTTGCCATCCATCCAGTGCCACCACACGCGCGGACGAGCCTCTTGCGGTGGGGTTTGGAAACCATGGAGCAAGTCCTGCGCAAATAGGGATGAACTTGCAGCCAGCAGAATGGTTAGAATAAGGTTTCTAAGTTTCATAGGTTATGTGCAATTTTGTTTGTCAGTATTCGGTTTCGCACGGCAAAGATAATAAAAAGGACGATATGTCGGAAAATTTTTCGTCCAATTTGTCATATTTTGGTGACAAAAGACCAAACTATCGGTCCAAAATTTGGAGATGCCGACAAAAAACCTTATCTTTGCCGCATCGAACACTTATTATCATGCCTAATATATACTATATGAGAAGAATTGGAACAATAGTCTTTCTCGCAGGAACACTGAGCCTTTTCGGCACAATAGGTCTGCGTGCACAGGATACCGACGAATTCCAGCGTATTGCCAAACGCATCATGGATGCCTACGACGTGGGAGAGGAGCTGGATCACAAGCCCGACTCGTCGCACGTCTATGGTGGTGCCTATCTGGGTGCCAGCAGCAATGGCCGTGCCATGCCTTCGGGCTATGTCACCTATCTGAAGGACAACCTGCTGCTGACGAGCCAGCTATCGGTCGATTTTAGCGAACTGAACACCGAAAAGAGCGTTTCGACCGACTTCAAGACAGGAGCCGACCGCCTCACCAGTTCGAACATCCTGACCAAATACGAGAAGCAGGACTTTTCGACACGTCTCGACTACCAGCCCACCAAGGGACAGATCTTCACCATCGGTCTGCTCGAAAGCTTCGACCACAATCGGGTCTCGGAGAGCACTATCCGGAATGGTCACGAGGCCGACGGCACCGAGCAGGAGTCGTTCTACGAGGAACAGCGCCGTTCGAACCGTGACCTCAAGGTGGGCGGTCTTCTGCAGTACATCCGCGACTTCGACGAAGTGGGTCGTCTGACGACACGCCTGAATCTCAAGTACAACTACAAGCCCACCGATGTGGAGTCGGACACCTGGGCTGCTCATTCGGATGCTTCGTTGCGCGAGCAGAACCAGACGCTCCATAACTTCGACCCGTATGCCATGGTGCGTTTCCAGTCGAAGGCCTGGAACGGGTTCAAGTTCGGTATCGAGGAGAAATACACCATCGAGGACATGAGCATCAGCGACACCGAAACGGATTTCGATTTCAACACCTATTCCTCGCTCACCTCGCTTTCGGCCAACTATTCCCACGCCTGGCTGGCACTCGATGCAACTTTCCGCTACGAAAACTTCATCAACGACATCGATGACCATCGGTCGGGCGATCACGACAAGACCTACAACGACTGGATGCTGTCGGCCAAGGCGACGATGAAATTCAATGCAAAGAACAAGTTCGTGCTGAGTTTCGACCGCGACATCGCTCGTCCATCCTATACGCAGCTCTATCCCTTCGTCCATATCGGCAGCAGCATCGGCGTGATTGTGGTAGGTAACAGCGACCTGGGACCTTCGAAGAACAGCCAGGTGAAGGGAAGCTATACCTATTCGGGCAAGCATTGGACGCTCACCCATAGCCTTGCCTACAAGCGCATTACGGACGATATCTCGCAGATTTCGTCCTACGACGAGGCTTCACAGCGTTCGGTGAAGACGTGGATCAACGATGCACGATACAGCTACCTGCGCTATGCTGCCGAAGGAGAGGTTCGCTACGGCCTGTTCTCGATGACGATGGGCTTCCACAGCCAGCGCCTCGACTATGACGGTGAGAAGGTTTCGTCCGACCGTGCCTGGTCCTACAGCTTCAAGGCGCGTCCGCAGTTCGAGTTGCCCAAGGGTTGGACATTGGCCTCCGTGCTGCTCTACACGGGCCGCGAGACGCATCGCTACTACTACAATCGCCCGACGTTCTATTGGTCGTTCCGTGCCGTGAAGCAAATCGGACAATGGGCAATGTATGCCTTCGTGCAGGACATTCTTCAGCCCGATCGCAAGCAGATCCTCACCAATACCGACTACGACATGACAACTGTGACCAAGCCCAATTCGCGCTGCCTGATTGTCGGCTGCTCGTATACATTCTGAGGAAATGGTTTTTTATAGTTCCTATAGTCACTATAGTTACTATAATCTAATAAAATAGATATTACAATGAAGGAATTTGATGCAAAACGTGTGACCGAAGAGGTCATCCAATGGATTCGTGACTGGTTCGAACAGAATGGCCCGGGCTGCAATGCCGTGCTGGGCATGTCGGGAGGCAAGGACTCGACGGTGGCAGCTGCCCTTTGTGCCAGGGCTCTTGGCAAGGACCGTGTCATTGGCGTGGCTATGCCCGACGACGGACAGGCCATCAACGATGCCGACCGCATTTCGCGCTATATCGGCATCCGTTATTGTGTAGCTCCCATTGGAGCAATTACCAGTGCTATGAACAACCTCAAGCTGGAGGAGAACGAGTCGGTGGCCGACGAATGGACGGTCCAGACCAAGCAGAACGTGCCGCCACGTGTTCGCATGGTGACGCTCTATGCCATCGCCCAGACCAACAACGGACGTGTAGTCAATACCTGCAACCTCTCCGAGGATTGGATCGGCTATGCCACACGCTATGGCGACAATGCGGGCGATTTCAGTCCCTTGTCGTTCCTTACGGTGACCGAAATCCTGCAGATCGGACGAGTGCTGGGGCTGCCCCTCGAATGGGTCGATAAGGTGCCCGACGATGGTCTGCCGCATAGCTCACCCGACGAAGTGAAACTGGGCTTCACCTATGCTACCCTCGACAAGTATATCCGCGAGGGCATCGAGCCCGAACCTGCCACTAAGGCGAAGATTGACCGTCTGCATCGTCTCAATCTGTTCAAGGTGAAGTACATGGATCGGTTCGACCCCGAAATTCCGATAGTAATCTAACTATTCCCCTATCCCGAATATATTTCTTTTCTTTTATCACGAATTTGCGAATTATAGAATTTTTTCTTCCTTAAATGGTTAAGCTCAATTCTTTAATTCTCTAATTCGTGATATATTGAAGCTATTTTTCCTGTCGAGAGTGTCTCGATGGGGCCGAAAAGAATCTCGTGAGGCATTTCGGCACGAGAGATGCGGGGAGCAAGCCATTGCCGGATGTCTTCGGGCGACAGCTTGCAGTCCTTGCACAATTCGATACGGGCATTCAGCACATGACCGAATTCGGAGTGGGGCACGGCATAGACGTGCGAAGCCACGATGTCGGGATGTTGGCCGAGTGCCCGCATTACGTTGTCGGGCCAGGCATTCTCGCCACCGCATACGACCAGCCCATCGCGTCTGCCGCGATGGAAGTAATAGCCTTCGGCATTCTGTATGACCTGGTCCCCGGTGCTCTGCCAGCAGTCGTTTCTTCCTGTCATGGCCCAGCCGGAACGAACCCACAGCGTGCCCACTCCCTCGGCGTCCTTCTCGACCACCTTGCACTTCACGCCCCGAATCGGTTTGCCTAATGTTGTTTCGGTGTGGCGCGACAGGTCGTCGGGCGTGGCCAGCAGGAAGAAACCTGCCTCCGAGGTTCCATACAGATTGTAGAGCACGTCGCCAAGCCGGTTGCGTGTCGTTTCGGCAAGTTTCCGGTCCAGATGGTCACCTCCACTGATGATGCACCGGAGGCTTTTCATCTTTTCCCGGGCACCGTCCTGCTGCCACATCCTTGCCAGCATTACAGGCACAAGGGGCAGCACCTCGACCTCCTCATTCCGGATCATCCGCAATGCCTGATCGGCGTCGAAATGCCGCATCAGGCATATTTTCTTTCCCATCAGGAGCGAAACGATTAGCGTTGCCAGGCCAAAGCCATGGTAGAAGGGCAGGGCGAGGAACACGCTGGTGTAATCCCCGATGCCGACGTCGCGCAACAGGGCGAAGAACGGCGGGAGGAATTGTGTCACCGAAGGGTGGCGCGTGGCTTCGGTATATTGTCCGCTTGTGCCACCTGTCATTACTGTGATGGCAGGTCCGTGGAGGATGGGAGGCAGGTAGAAGGCCTCGTCCTCGTCTTTGTCAAAGAGTTTTTCGTAGAGGATATCCGTGTCGATGGCTGGGCAGGAAGGGGTCAAGGGACCCCGGTTCTTCATCCATTCCTTGTCGTAGATAAGCAGTTTGCACAAGCCTCGATTGATCAGCTCCTGGGTCTTTTCGGCTCCTAGGTCTGTGTTGAGCAAACGAACATTGACACCCAGCCTCGAAAGGGCGGGAAGGAGCAGCAGCGACACCGTATGGTTGCGGCAAAGCATTGCCACCGAATCGCCTCGAAGCAGCTTGTATTCGGCATACATCAGACGAGCCAGCCGACAGGCATATTGATAAAGCTCGCTGTAGTTCATCACCAGCCGCTCCGACACCACTGCGCACTCCGTCGGATGGTATCGGGCCGAGAACTTCAACGCTGCCATCAGCGTTACACCTTCGCTCGCCAGGCAGTATGCCCAGCGGATGAGGCCAAGGGGTGTGATGAAGTGCAGGCTGGTTAGTGCTCGAAAAAGTGAATGATGCATGTCAATAGAATAGCTTAACGATGGGCGAAAACAGGTTGGCAACGGGAGCTGACAGGTGTGCCCACCAGGGCTTGTAGGAGAAACGTCGTGTGAGACTCAGACCGAGCAGCTGGCAGGCTGCTTCGTCGGCTGAGTAGCCCGGCAGGTTGCGATAGGCAGGATTCACATCAGCCATCCCGGTATGCACAAGTGGCAGGTAGGCCACCTGTACGCAGATGCCCCGACGTTTCCATTCGGTTCGTGCCGTTTCGTACCAGGTGTTGGCAGCACACTTCGAGGCATGGTAGGCCGACCAACCGGGAGCAGGGGGATAGAGAGTGCTGACCGAAGAGGTGTAAAGGATATGTCCTCGGCTCTCGCTGAGCTGTGGAAGCAGAGCCAGTGTGAGGGCGACATGGGCACGGTAGTTCAGGTCCATGGTCCGGTCGAAGTCGTGCATCCGGTCCTGGGCATCGAGGATGTCGCGGTGGATGGATTTGCCGGCATTGCAGAACAGGTAATCCACCCGGGACAGCGTCTCCCTCAGCTGTTGGCAAAGCAGGTCGAGACGTTCCCTGTTGCGCAGGTCCAACGCACAGTACCTGGCCTCACATCCTGCCTCACGTGCCTCAGCGCAGAGTGCCTGCAGCTTCGCCTCGTCTCGGGCTATGAGGAAAAGATTGGCATGCGAAGCGATAAGTCGGCGCACCAAAGCCTCGCCGATGCCCCTTGAGGCACCGGTGACCACAACCCAGCTGTTGGCAAATGCCTTGCTCATCCTGTTTTCGTCGGGATTCGCTCTCGGGTAGAGGATGCGTCGAACCAGTTCGTTTGCTTTCACGGTGCAAAGATAAGGATTTATTCTCAATTATCCATTAGCAGGCAGCCATTAACAATTAACAATTAACAATTAAGAATTAATAATTAACAAATAACAATTCAAGTTTTTGGAAATGTCGTGAAAAAATGCTATCTTTGCGGCGCAAAAGGAAGAAATGTCCGATGAGAATACAGTACGCCTCAGACCTGCATCTGGAATACAAGAGGAATTGGGATTACCTCCTCGAGCACCCCATCGAAGTGATGGGTGAGGTGCTTGTGCTCGTTGGCGACATCGGCTACTTGGGCGACGACAAGACTTACACCTCGCATCCCTTCTGGGACTGGGCTTCGAAACACTATCGGCAGGTCATCGTCGTGCCCGGCAATCACGAGTTCTATCAGTTTTTCGACATCGAGACGTTGTACGACGGGTGGGTGCTGCCCATTCGCCACAATGTGCATTGCTGCTACAACTGCGTGATCCATCTGGACGAGGACACCGACCTGATTGCCACGACACTTTGGTCGAGGATTGCGCCCGAGAA
>JAEEUA010000186.1 GCA_016286775.1 Bacteroidales bacterium | reverse complement strand
AATTTGCTTTTGACAAAAAAACTATCTATCTTTGCACGGACAATTCTTCAATTAACAATTAATAATTAACAATTAACAATTGTCGGCTTGAACGGGATTCTTCCAGGCGAAGGTATCGTCCGCTAACTCCCGCTAACTCCCATTAACTCCCGCTAACTACATAAAATATAATAAATATCCTATGAAACCGATCTTCCGACTATTCTCCGTGAGCCTGCTGTCGCTGCTGGCTGCGACGACCGTTGCACAGAACCCTTACCTGCCGCTGTGGGAGTTCATCCCTGATGGCGAACCGTACGTGTTTGAAGACCCCGACAACCCGGGAAAATACCGCGTCTATATCTACGGGTCGCACGACAACCTGGTGACCATGTACTGCGGCTTGGATCAGGTGGTGTGGTCGGCTTCGGTCGATGACCTGCGCCACTGGCGCTACGATGGGGTGATCTTCGAATCGAAGAAGGACGCCAACGGCAAGCTGCTTCGCCCCGATGGCAAGGGCGACGTGCTGTTTGCCCCCGATGTCAACGAGGTGGTGGACAAGGATGGACGGAAGACCTACTACCTCTATCCGAACAACCAGGCAGGCGGCCGCCAGACGATGGTGGCGAAGTCGAACCGCCCCGACGGGCCTTTCGAGGTGTGCAACTGGAGCAAGAATGACCCCACGAAGACCGAAGGCATCCTCTACTTCGACCCGGGCGTCTTTACCGACACCGACGGCCGCACCTACGGCTACTGGGGCTTCGAGCAGTCGAACGGCGCCGAGCTCGACCCCGCGACGATGGCCACAGTGAAGCCCGGCACGCAGATTGTCGAGAACATGATACCCAGCAGCAAGCAGGACCATACCTACCGCTTCTTCGAGGCTTCGTCGATGCGCAAGATCGAGGACAAGTACGTCTTCGTCTATAGCCGCGTGACCAACGACGGCGAGGACGGCCTGCCCAGCGTCAACTATACGCTTGCCTACTGCTATAGCAACCATCCCCTCGGCCCCTGGACCTACGGAGGCACCATCATCGACGGCCGCGGCAAGGAGCATCGCCCCGACGGCACGACGGTGGCCACCGCCACGCCCTTCGGCAATACGCACGGCAGCATCTGCAAGATCGGCGACCAGTGGTACGTCTTCTACCACCGCCAGGCGGGCGTCAACGAGTACGGCCGACAGGCAACGGTGGCTCCCATCCGCGTCGAGGTGGTGCCGGGTGCTGACGGCTACGTCCGCATCTCGGAGGCCGAATTCACGTCGGAGGGCTTCCTCCTCGAGGGCCTCGACCCCTTCGAGACCTATCCCGCCGGCATTGCCTGCTACTTCACCGGCCCCGAGCCGGCTGTGCAGCAGTATCCGAACGTTATCTATTCGGGTTCCCACACCGAGATTGTGCGCAACCAGTACGATGGCCGAAAGGACGTCTATGACCTCGCGGTGAACCGTTGCCCGATGGTCAATAACACGGCGGGTTCGGTGGTCGGCTACAAGTACTATAATTTTGGCAAGACTTTCGGACAGACGGGCCTGCAGCTTGTGCTCGACTACACACCAGAGGGCGTTGCCGGTACAATTGACATTTTCCTCGACCGTCCGTCGGAGGCCGAAGGCGGCGTGCATCTGGCTGCGCTTCAGGTGGGCACCGAGGGCGTCGGGAAGCCGACCACTGCAACCATTGACGTGGAGCAGCTGAAGTACTACAACGGCAAGCACGCCCTCTTCTTCGTCTTCAGTTCGGAGACCAAGAAGCAATCCATCTGTCAACTCAATTCGCTGCATTTCTGCAAGAAATAGAATATTTTTGGAGTAAACGGGAGTTAGCGGGAGTTAGCGCTACGCGCGGGAGTAAACTGGAGTTAGCACTACGCACGGAGTTAACGGACGCTTCTCTTGGACGTGACCGAAAGGGAACAATGTGTCTCGGGTTCCTTTTTACAAGGCGAATGTATCGTCTGTTAACTCCCGATAACTCCCATCGTTCCCATTAACTCCCATCACCCCCATTAACTCCCGCTATCTCCCACGAAGCTTAAAATAATGAACAGCATCCTCATTGTTCTTCCGATCCTGACCCTGCTGATGTTCGACCTGGGCCTGACGCTGCGCCCCAACGACTTCATGCTGGTGTTCAAGCAGCCGAAGGCCATCCTGCTGGGCCTTGCCGGCCAGCTGATTGTCTTGCCATTGATTGCCTTTGCCCTGGCCGAGATCTTCGACCTGTCCCCCCTGTTCTATATCGGCGTAGTGCTGATTGCCTGCTGCCCGGGCGGTTCGTCGAGCAACGTCTTCTCGATGCTGGCCAAAGGCGATGTCGCCCTGTCGGTGTCGCTCACGGCGCTCAGTTCGATCATCACGCTCTTCACGGTGCCCCTCATCCTCGACTGGACGACGATGCAGGTGGGCGAAGCGGTGGGCATCCATCTGCCTGTCGGGAACCTGCTGATGCAGAACCTCGTCACCATGCTCATCCCCATCGTGCTGGGCATCGCCGTGAACCATTTCTGGTCGGTGGCTGCCACGCGCATGGAACGCGTGCTCTCGAAGATTGCCTTCCCCGCCCTGATGCTGTTGGCGGGCATCTTCTTCGTGCAGCATCATGCCACGATTGCTGACAATTTCGGTGTCCTCGGCTTCTGCCTCACCGCCTTGATCCTGCTGGCTATCGGCGTTTCGTGGCTGGCCGGTCACCTATGCGGCCTTGCCACGCGCGAGAAGCGAACCATCGTCATCGAGGTGGGCATGCAGAACGCGGCACAGGCCATCGCCATCGCTTCGAGCCCGTTCATTTTCAATAATGGCGTCATCGCCATACCCGCCATCATCTATGCCCTGATGATGAACGTCGTGCTGCTCACCTACGTCGGCATCATCATCAAGCGCAGGAAATAACCTGCGCCGCGTGGCACTTGCACTTGCCTTTTGCCTGTTTTTCTTTCTATTTTGGCATTTTTCCAAGACAAAATTTGGTGTTTTCGTTCGGATGGATTATCTTTGCATCGTCAATATCAATGAAAGCATCTTAACATGGAAAATCAAATTAGTGTCTTGGATATCAAACTCGAGGAGGCTCCTTTCTACAAACGGGAAGGAGCGATGGGTTGTGAGGATGTCGGAGGCAAGGGGAATGTAGCCCTGTCGGGCAAGATCCGGAATGTCTATGTTGTCTGCGACGAGAATGGGCTGATCGCAAGCGTATTGGCCTATTTCCCCGACGACATCCAGGCCATCGACATGGCGCCCGACTACAACCTGGCTGTGAAGTATTACGTGCGCCAGCATCTGGTGGCGTATCGTAACCTGCAGGGCGAGATCATCGGCGCGGCCGAGTTCATGCGCATGTATCCCGAAGTCTATGTCCAGCTTCACAAGGGATTGAAGCACGCCCACTTCCGCACCGAACGCTGGCCCCTATTCCGTCAGTTTGAGGCCGACCAGTACCGTACAGTGGCGACGGGCGACTGCCTGGTGAAGCAATATACCGCCGACGAGGAGGGCTCGACGCGCTACACCGAGATGCTGCGGGTGGTCGAGACCGATGGCTCGCTGGGCAACTGTACCTTCGAAAGCAAGATCATTCGATGTGCCCGCTCGGGCATGCCCGTCGAGCTGTTCTCCGATACGCTGCAGGCCAATGTCTATCAGCTGCTCGAGAAAGGCTACGACTGCCTGTCGGACGAAGCCTATTCGGGCATCCTGGCGGCCGTCGAAGAGTACCGGCGCGAGGTGCATGAGGCGGAAATGCGGCTTGCCGAACGTATCGAAAAGAATCTGTCGAACACGAATAAAGCAGGATGATTATGGCAGAGCAGACTTCGCAAATGTCTCCGCAGAAGGAGGCCTATCTAAGGAATGAACTACACGACTTCACGACGAAGATCACCAACCTGAGGCTGCGCGTGATCTTCATGTCGATGTTCTTCAAGGTGAGCGCCATCGAGCCCTATTTCAACCTGACGTTCGAGGAGTTTGCGGCGAAGGTGGATCGCCCGTTGCGCTCGATCGACGTCAAGCTGCTGTACCTCCGCGTGCGCGATTTCCAGCGCATCTACGACCGCGTGATGAACATCCCCGTCGAGCAGCTCGATGTGGAGGAGATCATCCAGAAGTTCCCCTATCTGGGGCCGCAGGAGGCGCAGTTTGTCGAGACTTTCCGCGCGGAACGCGGCTATTATCCGATGTTCTTCCTGCTCGAGCAGCGCCTTTCGAAGGCCACCCGGAAGGAGGAGAAGATCTTCGCCATGTTCTATGGCATCGGCAAGTACAGAGCCAAGGACCGCCGCGACATTGCCCAGGAGATCGGGCTTTCGAGCGAAAGGGTGCGCCTGTACCTCGGCAAGCCCATCCTGAAGAAGGACACGTTCCTGATGAGGAACCCCGACTGGAACCGCTATGACCTGATGGACGAAATCATCCTGACGCCTACCACTTCCGATTTCGAGAAGATTGCCGCCGATGAGGGGCTTTCGACCGAATTCGAGGGCTTCCTGGGTATGGTCGGCCTGCTGGGGAAGTTCACCCTGTGCAAGATCCGGAAGGAACCGTATGCCATTGCCGCCCCCTTGGCTGATGCCTACAACTGGGAGGCTGGCTGCAAGGCCGTGCTGGTGGCTTCGAAGCTGCGCTACGAACGCGACACCGACGAGCCGTTCGAGTCGGTGCTGCCTACGGTCGAGAATCTGTTCCCCGACATCCGCGACGCCGTCTTCGACATCATGGCGACATTGGCCTACGAGCTGTTCGGCATCGAGACGCAGCAGAAGCATCATTTCCACTTCACCCGCAACAGCATCGACGAGACGCGTGCGCTGATCGAGATCCTCGACCGCAACGGCATCCCGATGCACCTGCGCGAGCTGCTCATGACCTTCAACACGCAGCATCCCAAGTGGGCGCTCGACGATGTGGCTACGGTCAAGAAGCTGCTCAACCAGAGCGACGACGTCTATGCCTGCGGCTATTCGGGCATGTATGCCTCTAACCAATGCGCCGACCCGCTGGAGGTCTATGATGTGGTCGAGAACATCGTCCGCGACATGCCCGACTACCCTGTCCCCATCGACGAGATCATGGACGAGGTGCATCAGTATTACCCCAGCGCGAGCCGCAAGAGTGTGGAGGACCTCATCTTCTACTACGAGGCCATCGATGTGGTGCCCCTCGAGGACAACTACTACGTCTGGCGCGACAGCTACAAGGGCAGCCCCACCTATCACTCCACGCTCAAGATGCTCCCGCTCGACCGCAAGCTCGAATATCTGCGCTATGCGCGCGACTGCCGCTATCGGGCGGAGACATTTGGGAAGGGTTAGGTTTCGGTTTTTTTCGGGATCCCGATATTCCGGTATTCCGGAATATCGTAATTTCGTTATACCGTTATGCCGGGATTTCGGCCTAAAAAAAAACACAAAGAGCCCCGACACTCGTCGGGACTCTTTGCGAAGACGCTACTGCTGCCATCCTATCCATTCCGGTGGTTCCGGCCGCCCCATCTCATACTCGGCCGGTTGACAGTAGGCCTGACACTCATCAAGATCATTTTCTTCTCTTGCGGTATTGGGGTGATCTTTTCTCCAATTCCAAACAGCTTCCAAAAGTCCATTTCCTTTTTGTTTTTTTAGTTCGACATTTCTTTACTTTACTTCTCTCTTTTCTCTTTTCTCTTCGCTTCTCTCTATTCCATTAGCATCTCCTGTTCCAAAAAGGTTTCCCCTATTCCAAATCATCATCAACCAACAAGCTTTATTTTCTGGCACAAAGATAATGCTTCTGGATAAACAATCCAAAAGAAATTTGAAATAAGTGGAAAATTAACGTAATTTTTTTTGCGAATATACCCCTTTTGATATGCGTAAATATCAAAAATGGATAGAAAGCCACGTAATTTCGTCGATTACAGGCAAAATTTGGCGATTTTATCGCGGCTTTCCCGTGGATTTTTCTCTCTTTTTTGCGAAATCAGCTGAAGCCTTGATAGGTGCTGAGGGTTGTGAACTCGTCTTCTTCACGTCCAATCTCTTCTTCCAGCTCCTCGTTATAGGTATTCAGGAAGTTCATCGTGTGATGAACATACTTTCTTTTCAATATTCTGGTTACACCATCTTGTCCCTTCTGGAATTTGCGCACGGCATCCTGTCGGATGAATTTGCTGTCGAAAAGTATCAGGTCGTGCGTTGCCACCAGGAGCTGGCATTCCTTGTCGTCAACCAAAGTCAGATACATCTTTAAAATAAATTCCACGGCCTTCGAATGTATCAGTCCTTCAAATTCGTCGATACATGCACTCTTATTGCCTATGGCGATATCATAAAGTACCAGGCCCAGCTTGATGATCTGTTTGGTGCCATCCGATTCCGGTTCGAAATCCAACGGACGAATGACGACCTTATAGCGGGGTTCGTCGTTCTCGTTCTCCCTAGGTAGTTCTACCTTCAGTTCATGAAATAATTGAACGACCTTCTGGGTCAGTTTGCCATCGGGATATTGTTGCTGCAAGACATTTTTTACGATGTCGGGTGTTTCATTTCTAATCAGATCATTCAGGGTGATGCTGACTTCCTCTATCTTATAATCAATAATTCTCGAACCGACATCCTGAAGCAGCTGTATCAGCAGGCTTTTTACCTTCTTGTCTCTTTCCAGATCTCCTGTCGATAATTTGTCTGCCAATGAAATATTCGATTTATGCACCAGGCTGACTCTGTTCACAAAATAGTCGAAATTTGTCTTCAACAATTTGCTTTCCAGATTCATAGCTCCAAATGTAGCAAGTACGGTGGCGTTGTTCCAGATATTGATTTCAAGGTCATGCTGGTCGGATTCGTTCAAGTCGCAGGCGTTTCCGAAGGTAATTCTTATCGTTTGGGTATCCTTGTCATATTTTCGATGATAAATACGCATTCCACGTCCTTTAATCTTCAATTCCTCCTCTTCGATGCGATCGCGGGAGATACTCAGCGTATAGATATAGTTTACTTCATCAATGTAGTAAGACAATTCAAGTTCTGTGTTTTTCTCTTTCGATTCGGTATCGAGCAGGTAAGGCTGATAGCCGGGTAGGATAGTAGGCAGCTGCGGGCGGATGGTCGCCTTCTCCTTCAGGTATCCAATGGCATTG
>JAEEUA010000185.1 GCA_016286775.1 Bacteroidales bacterium | reverse complement strand
ACCTTCAATCCGAGGCCCAGCAGGTCGATGGCCTTCTGCATGATGATGGCATCGCCTACGATAAGGGGACGGCAGGTGCTGTAGATTTCGTGGTGTGACAAGGAACGGGCGCATATCTCGGGGCCGATACCTGCAGGGTCACCCATCGTGATGGCTAATATTGGTTTCATAGCGGGAGTTTCTGGGAGGGGGACTGGATTCTCTAGATTTTCTATTTTTTCTAGATTCTCTAGATCTTCTGGATTCAATAAAGCGAATTGTAGATGTCCACGGCATCCTGCAGGGAGACTGGCCGCGGATTGTTGCGGAGCAGGCGCTGCTGCTTCATGGCAGCCTCTGCCATCTCGGGCACGGCGCTCTGCGGGATACCGATTTCGGCGAGTGTCTGCGGGATGCCGCAGTCGCGCGAAAGTTGGGCTACAAACTCCACGCCGCGCAGGGCTGTCTCCTCGTCGTCTGCTCCGGGTTCGCAACCCAGGGAAATGGCCACCTCGGCATATTTGTGGAGGTTGGCCGGCAGGTTGAACTTCATCACGGTGGGGAGCAGTACGGCATTCGAGAGACCGTGGCTCTTGTGGAACATGCCCCCCACGGGATAGGCGAGGGCATGGACAGCGGCCGTGTTGACGGGACCTAATCCAAGACCACCATACATCGAACCGAACAGCATGGCTTCGCGAGCCTCGATGTCATGACCATCCTTGACGGCGCGCAGCAGGTGACTGGCGATGAGCTGGATACCATAGCGAGCATACATGTCAACGGCGGGATGGGCATACTTGTTAGTATATACCTCGATGCAATGCGTCAGGGCGTCCATGCCTGTCTCGGCTGTGACACGCTTCGGCATGCTGAGCGTCAAGGCGGGGTCAAGGTAGGCTACATCGGCAAGCAGGTGGTCGGAGATGACGCCTTTCTTGCCGTTGTCGCTCTCGTCGAGCAGGATGGCATTGGGCGACACTTCGCTGCCGGTGCCCGCTGTGGTGGGTACACAGGCAAACCATACGCCGCGATGCTTCACAAAGCCGATGCCGAAACACTCCTCGATGGTCTGTTCGGAGTGGAGGAACGTCGCCACAAGCTTGGCCACATCCATCACCGAGCCGCCGCCGACACCCAGCACCGAATCGGCTTCGAACTCCTGTGCTTCGGCAAGGATGCGCTTGTAGTCGGCCACCGTGGGTTCGCGCAGAATCTTGGTCTCGACGAGGACCTTGACGCCATTGACGTTGAGTCTTTCAATGATAGGCTGCAGCATGGGTACGATAGGGTCGGCCGTGAGGAGGAAGAGATGGTTGAGGCCCATCTTGATATAATCGTCACAGAAATGGTCCATGCATCCTGTGCCGAACTCGATTCGCTTGGGTTGTTTCAATATGATCGGTTCCATACGGAGGGGTTAGGAGGGGTTGGTTTTTCTTTCTTTGAGGAAGCCGTAGATGGTGAGGCTGTCGTCGGCCTTGTCGCTGGGGAAGAGGAACGAAGCCAGATACCCCACGATGAGGACGATGAGGTGACTATAGACACCCAGCATGTATTTCGAGTGGGTGAAGTTCCAGGAACCCATGTCAATCAGGGCAGCCTTCGAACCGTCGGGCATCTTCATGGGCGAGGTCAGCGTGGCGTATGCCGTGAAGAGGATGCAGGCAATCAGACCGACATAGAGCCCCTTCTTGTTGGCGCGTCGGCTGAAAAGACCCAGGAGGAAGATGCCAACAATACCCGCTGAGAAGATGGCATAGAAGGCAAAGATTGTCTCAAGCACCGAACCGCCATGCGTCTGTATGTAGGCAATGGCGATGGCTATGACTCCCAGGCTGGCAATGACCACGGCCCAGCGTCCTGCATTGAGTTTCTGCCGGTCGCTCATACCGGGACGAAGTTTCACCAGATAGTCCTGTACAGCGATGGCCGAGATGCAGTTGAGGTCGGAATCGAGCGACGAGATGGCGGCAGCAGCGATGGCTGCGATGATGAGCCCGCGAATGCCAAGCGGCAGTTGTGTCGAGATGAAATGCGGGAAAACAGCATCCGCCTTCAGCAGCTGGCTTCCTGTTGCAGGGTCAATGACTGCGGGGTCGGGCGACAATTGGTAATAGGCCCAAAGCAGGGAGCCCACGAACATGAACATGGCCCAGACAGGTACCGAGAGGAAGACTCCGATAAAGGCAGCTTTCTTCGCTTCGTGGTCGTTCTTGGCTGTCAGATAACGTTGCACGATGGTCTGGTCGGTGCCATATTTCTGCAAGGCATAGAAGATGCCGTTGAATACCATCACCCAGAATGTCGTCTCGACAAAGTTCCAGTCGTAGGGCCCCACGTCAATCTTGTCGGCCTTCCATGCTGCGCCTACAATCTCGCTGGGACAATAGGATGTTCCAACGCCGAAAAGGAGGAAGGTGACGCAAAGCAGTCCGCCTCCGATGAGCAGGAAACCTTGCACGACGTCCATCCAGATGATGGCTTCCATACCGCCCAGGAGCGTCAGGACGATAATCGCCAAAGCCAATACAGCTACGACCAGATAAATGTCCACATTCATGAAGGCAGCCAAAGCCATCGACACCAGATAGAACACCGAGCCCATCTTGGTGAAATGCGTCAGTACAAATGCAATCGAACTGTAGTAGCGCGCCCCTGGCCCGAAGCGTCGTTCGAAGTACTCGTAGGTCGATAGCCTGATGATCGAGCGATAAAGTGGAACGATGATGCCGATGAGGGTAAGAAGTACAATGGGAACCATGAGGCCCTGCACCAGCAATACCCAGTTGCTGCTGTAGGCTGCTCCTGGATAAGCCAGGAAGGTGACGCTGGATATCAGTGTGGCAAAGATCGAGATGCCAACAGCCCAGGCGGGCACACGTCCGCTGCCTGTGAAGTAGGTCGAACTATCCTTCTGCCGATGGGCAAAGTAGAAGCCCATGACAATGGCAAGCAGTATGCTTGCGATGACGATGAAGTAGTCAAGCCAGTGTAGTCCCATGGATGGGGGATGATGGGTTAAGAGAGGTTAAGAGGGGTTGCTCACTTCGTTGTGCGCGAGCAGAGCTCGGAGCGAGGGGTTAAGAGGGGTTATGAGGTATTCGAAGGGTTAAGAGGGGTTCGGACTAACAACCTTTCTTAACCTTTCTTAACCTTTCAAACCCTTTGAACCCCTAATAGTGCACCACGCCTCTCGCCTTCATGGCGATTTCATTTTCTTCGGCTTCACTCAGTCGGGTGAGCGGAGGCAGGACGTCAGGGGTGCAGAGACCATCGGTCTGCATCATCACCTTCAGGGCGGTCAGTGACTGCCCCAGCGTTCGCCCAGCCTGATAGATCTTGGCGATATCGTTGGTGCTCACCTGCAGCTGCTGGGCGGTACCCAGGTCGCCCGATGTGGCCGATTCGTAAAGCTTGCGGAACATGCCTGGCGTAAAATTGCCCGTCGAAGGAACGATGCCATCGCCACCTAAGGTGAGCGAATAGAACGATTGGGCTGCCCAACCGCAGAAATAGCTGAAGTCTTCGCGGCTTTGGGCAAATTCGATGCAGAGCTGCATACGTTCCAGATCGCGTTCCGAATCCTTCAATCCAACAATATTGGGGTGGTCGGCCAATCGTTTGATGACGTCCAGCGGGATGCTCATGTGGGTGGTGGCAAGGATGTTGTAGATCATCACGGGAATCTTCGAGTAGTCGGCCAGCTGCCGATAGTAGTTCTCCATCTGTTCGGGCGTCAGCGCATAATAACAGGGAAGGGTCGCCACAATGACGTCGGCTCCGAGTGCCGTGAATGCATCCACCTGGGAGCGCTGTTCGGCGATGCAGTTGCCCGTCAGTCCAGCATAGACGGTCACTTTGCCGCCTGCTGCCTTCACGGCTGTCTCGACGAGCAGACGTGCGTCGGACTGACTCACCGAATTACCTTCGCCGGTGGTCCCCATCAGCAGAGGGTTCACGTTGCTTCCCACGAAACTGTCGATGATTCTTCCGACGGCTGCCGTGTCAAGCAGGCCTTCGGATGTGACGGGTGTCACCATTGGAACTACTACGCCGCAGTATTTCTTCGCTTTCATTTCCATTTTAAATGAGTTTCTAAAGAATTCAAGTATGTGTCAG
Organism: Bacteroidales bacterium; assembly: GCA_016286775.1. Classification (GTDB taxonomy): domain Bacteria; phylum Bacteroidota; class Bacteroidia; order Bacteroidales; family UBA3663; genus Liminaster. Next base: position 3,023 of record JAEEUA010000185.1, on the reverse strand, counting down.
TCTAAATTTTGAAACCTTGAGTCAACAAAATTTGTCAACTTGACTCAACAAAAAAGGTGCTTTTGCGGGGCAAAGATAGAGTTTTTATCTGAAAATACCAAATTTTTACGCATTTTTTTCAAAAAAAAAATTACCTCCTTATCTTTGCGGTATGAAAGAATCCCTAAAAACTGGTCTTGTGCTCGAAGGTGGAGGCTTGCGCGGTATGTTCACGTGCGGCGTGCTCGATGTCCTGATGGATTGTGGCATCACCTTCGATGGTGCTGTGGGTGTATCGGCAGGTGCTGCATTCGGAGTCAATATCAAGTCAGGTCAGCGGGGACGTGCCCTCCGTTATAATCTGCAGATGGCTGGCGACAAGCGGTATATGAGTCTGCGTTCGCTGCTCTTCACAGGCAACTTGTTCAATGCCGAGTTCTGTTATCATACGGTGCCTTGCGAGATAGACATCTTCGACGTCGAGGCCTACGCCCGCAATCCGATGGAGTTTATTGCTGTCTGTACCGATGTGCTGACTGGCGAACCCGTCTATCACGTCATGGACCACATCGACTACGATGAATTGGAATGGATACGCGCCTCGGCATCTCTTCCCCTTGTGGCACAGCCGGTGCATGTTGATGGCCGGGTGCTGCTCGATGGAGGGCTGACCGATTCCATTCCGCTCAAGTTCATGCAGGGAAAGGGGTATGAGCGCATCATTACGGTGCTGACACAGCCCTTGGGCTATCGGAAGACCTTATCGAAGCACATGGGTCTGCTGAAGCTCGCCACCCGGAAGTATCCTAAGGTCTATGAGTGTCTGCTCAAGCGTCCCGATATGTACAATGCCCAGCTTGACTATGTGATGAACGAGGCGGCACAAGGCAGGACATTGATCATTGCCCCCACCGAAAAGCTCGATGTGGGACGTGTGGAGATGAAGCGCAAGAAGTTGCAGAAGGTTTACGACGAAGGATGCAAGGTTTGTGAGCAGATGCTGCCGCAGATCAGGGAGTATCTGAGGGAATGAGGGGGTCTCAAAATCTCACCCCATAGTATATGCGTCCTTTCCAGTAGGTGTTTTGGATGGAGAATTCGTCACTGTTTCCTACGCGATAGGTCTGAAGGACTCCCATCAGGCCAATGTAATAATGTCCGCGGGAGTAGATGGCACCCACACGGCTTAGGAAGTAGAGCTGTGCATTCTGCATGGGCAGCCGGTTGCGGACGGTTTCTCCCGTTGAGGGATCCTTCTCGACGCGCAAGGTATAGTTCTTCCAGATCATGAATGTAGGCTGCGCCGAAACGTGCAGGAGCCAGTGGTACTGTGTCACATAGTTGTAGGCATAGCCGCCCCCTATGGCCGCATGCCGCATGGTAATACTCGGGTCGTCGGGCATATTGTATTTCGTATCGCTGATTCTGCTCGAGAGCCGTCCGTTGTAGAACGTGGCTGCAGCTATCACGCTGCCTGCCGAACGCTTCTGGATCATCGTGTTGTTGAAGGCTGCCGGATAGGAGAACTTGCGGCCGTTGAAGACGAAATAGGTATTGACCGACATGCCATAGAGACGGGTATCCAGAATTCGTGCTCTCGAAGGCGCATGCCCGATCTTGATGTCGGTATCGAAGTCGCTGATGTTGGTGAAGGTCACGTCGGCTCCCCACCAGTTGTTGTAGAAGTTGATGTTGTATTCCTGGTCTGAGGTCTTGTGGAACAGGCGACGTGGGGCAAACGAGATGGTTAGCCCGATGCCTTTGTAGGACGCTGAGATGCCGACTGTGGAGCGTAGGGCAGAGTTCAATCGGATGGTCATCATTTCGTTGTCCTCCATCAGGTTGTGGATATTGAGGGTGCTTCCGAAGCCATCGTAGCGCACCTTCACAATCCAGTTCTGGCGAGGAAGCCTCACGTAGGCAGTGTCGGTGTTCACCTTCTGCTGGCGTACGGTGAGCAGACTGTCAAGGTGATGCCAGAACTGTGCCTCGACAGGAGTCGGGACACAACAGATTGTAATGATCAGGATAAGGAATTTCCTCGCGTTTATCTTGAACACGAATTATCGCGAATTGACGTTAATTATTCGTGTTAAGCAAAACTCAGCAGCGAAACCACCTTTTCGTAGTCCAGTTCGGTAAAGTCACCGATGACGTGATTGCTCAGTTTGGAAACCACGTCGGGGGTGTTGGTGGTAGTGATGCCGATGGTGTAGATGCCCGAAGCCATGCCGGCTTGCAGTCCGTTGATGGCATCCTCGAAGACCACGCATTCGTCGATGTCCAGTCCGAAGACCTTGGCGCCCAAGAGGTAGCAGTCGGGGGCGGGCTTCGAGGCTGTGAAGTCCTCGCTGGTCAGTACGCGGTCGAAGAGCGCATCGAAGTGGGGCAACTGTGAAGCCACAGCCTTCATCTTCATCTGGTTCGAACTGGTGACGATGGCACACTTCACGTCGTGTCGCTTGCAGTCCATCACAAAATCCTCGGCTCCAGCTATCCAATTGTAGCGCATTTGCATTTCCCATTCGTTCAGACCTTCGGTGATGATATCTTGGACCTTGGGGTCGGGGAAATATTTATCGTAGATTTGCACCAGGGTCATACCCTTGATTTTGTACTCCAGACGGTCGATGTCAGGGCGGAATCGGCGACAAGTCTTGCCCCAAAAGATGGAGTATTGTCCTTCGGTATCGAAGAGGGTGCCATCGAGGTCGAAAAGTGCTGCTTTGAAAGTTTTCATCTGAATAATACCTTAAATGAGGGTACAAAGTTACGAAAAAAAGTTGAAAATGAAGATTTGAAAAGGAAATTAAATCGAAAAAGCGTGTCAATCCGCAAAGATTTGGCACGCTTTATCAACTCCGTTGGTCAATAGACCCCAATTAGTAATTGTCAATTATTAATTGTTAATTGTTAATTATTAATTGTTAATTGTTATTTGTCAAGTCCTCAATCTGGTTGATGATTTCCTGATACTGTCGCTGGGTTTTGAAGTAGATTCTGAAGCCTAAGATAAGGCCGATGACGTGACCAAAACTTCCTCC
>JAEEUA010000184.1 GCA_016286775.1 Bacteroidales bacterium | reverse complement strand
CGCCTGATGGAGGCAGAGGAAATCGGCAACGGAAATTGAGCATTCCATTAAAGGTGCGCTTTCTTTCATTTTCTATTATATAACATGAAGTAATCACATCCGTTTTCACCTTGATGTGTCGGGTGAGATCTTCATACAAACGTGGCATATCTGGAAGACTTCCTACAGATATGCCACGAATTTTTTATTATATAAAAAAACTTCTACATGGATTTGTGACCTTCTCTATCCTTCATAGCAAACAGACGCATCAGCCACACTAATCCCATTGTCACGGAACATCTCCTCAAAACTAAGGTCCTCATCTATCTGAGGCCAATGAATGCCGAAATAGGTCAGATAAAAATCCCGACGCTGATCTTCTGAAGCCTTATCTAATCGAGGCCATTCTGAAAATGCATATTGAGCACGAAGGCCATCAACAGTCTCAGCGTACACATGGCTTGCATCAACCCATACTCTTGAAATCTTCAGCTGAATCATAAGCAAGATTATTTATTAAAGAAAGATTTCCATCTCTCAATTATTATTTTTTCATTTTCTTCGATAATCGACTCTATAATCGCTATCTGTTGCCTCTTGAATCCATGATTATATATCTGCTCTATTGGACTTACATTATATTTGGCCTCACAATCATCCTTGATTATGTGAATATGAATTGGTTCATGATCATTAGAATAGAATAAGAACCGATAGCCAAAAAATATAAATATTGTCGGCATAATTAAACTATTATTAATTCTATCTGCAAAAATACTAAAAAAATAATAAAATGTGATTGACAATAGCTGATGAATGCAAAGTCGAATAACTTTTATCGAGAAATATTCTAATTTTGCAATCTTTTATTATCAGTATAAGGATATTAAGTCATCACTCCTTCGTTACTCCACAAGGCAGAACGAAGCGGACTTCCTTGAACCAATACTTCCGAACTTCACCCGATGTCAAGCGGAGCAAAAGGGGCCCTTGGGCATCCACCCCTACGATTCTGGCATAGAAATGCTCGTCTCCTGCAGGGTCATAATAGGCAAAATAACCTTCCTTGCGATAGAGACGCTGCATATATCGTTCCCGTATCACGTTAGCCATCTCCTTGTTGTCACGCAAGGCTTCATAGAGCGCATGAATATTTCCGGCCACTATCTTCAAGACGTGCACGGGGTCTGTCTCGATGCCCAGCATCTTCAAGGACACGGGATTGGGCGCATTGCCTATCCATTTCTCCTGATTGACGTTGATGCCCACGCCGAGCACACAATGCTTCAAGGTGCTGCCCATCAGCCGGTTCTCGATCAGGATACCGCACAGCTTCCGGTCGCCCGCATAGATGTCGTTCGGCCATTTGATGCTGAAATCCACCTCTTCGGGCTTTTCTCCCTTGTATGCCAGCTCATCGAGGGCCTCCACGATAGCCAAACTGCAGAGCTGGCTGATGATAAACTGTTCGCGTATGGGCAGGAACTCGGGACACAGGAGCATCGAGAACGAAATGTTCTTGTCCGGCTCCGACTCCCAGCTGTTGCCCATCTGTCCACGGCCGGCCGTCTGCCTCAACGTATAGACGACTGTCTCGTCGGCCATGTCCTCACCTTTGGCCAGGTGGTCAAGCATCCAGGTATTGGTGGAACGCACCTCCGGCAAATGAATCATCTGCATAGTCTATTTATTTAGGATCCAACTCGTGAATATCCTCCACACCGAACTTCTGCTTCATGGCCTCCAGGCTGAATTCGCATCCGCAATAGAGCTGGTTGTAGAAGCTATTCTCCTTGAGCAGTTCGTTGCGTCGCTGCTGCAGGCCACCCTTGCGCCAGTTGCGATCGTCGAAACGGACAATCTTTCCCTTCTCCTCCGAAACAAGGGCAGCGGCCCAATGACCTGCCTCGTTGATCTGTGTCAGCGACTTCCAGCGGCTCGATGCCAGGGTTGTCGTGAATACCCCAAAGCCCAGCTCTGATGCCTTGCGTGCAGCCCGAAGCAGACGCATCTTGAAGCATTGCAGGCATCGTGCGCCGCGTTCGGGCTCTTGCTCCATTCCCTTCACCTCGCATCGCCATGCCGCATGGTCGTAGTCATCGTCGAGGATGTCCAGGCCCAATGAGGCGGCATAACGCGTGCATTCGTTCTTGCGAATCAGATACTCCTCTTCGGGAAATATGTTGGGATTGAAGTAATAGAGCGTGGGGCGCACGTCGTGGGCGAGCATCCATTCGATGATGGCGCTCGAGCAAGGTGCACAGCAGCAGTGCAGCAATACTTCGTTTTCAGTTCTTTGCATCGTTATATAAAAAAGCCAGCCGGACACAAATGAAGGACCGGCTGGGTATAAAATAATAAACTGTTTTCAAATCTCAACCTGGACAGGTTACTTGATGATTGCCCAAGCCACATAAATCAGCGCAGCTGCGTAGGCTGCAATAGTTGCCACCATAACGGGCTTCTTATTCATAAAATTCATCATACCTTAAATAATTTAGTTAGTTTCTTTGGTCCGCTTCCGGGACTATTCTTTCATTTTCGCGGTGCAAAAGTACGATGAATTTGTGGCATCACAAAGAAAAACACCCCGAAATCGATGTTTTGGGGAGTCTTTCAGCGATTATTTCGGGGGATTTGACAAATCGGGGATGCAAAATAGATATCGAAAGCGGATATCAATTATTGTCCCACATGGAACGTCTGGGAGATTTAGATTCATAATCAACGACGTCTTTGGGATCTACCTCTACTTCACTCGTGGTAATGACATCCTTTTCTTCCAAACTTACTATTTTGACGGCAGGTAGCTTATATGGCTTCTTCATAATGATTGCTGTTTATAATAACATGTTTCTGTTTGTTTCTATCTTGAAAAAACGTGCAAATATAGTGACATTTCGCGAAACTGCCAAAAAAATGGGCGAAAAAAGATTTCAATCGGATCACTTTTTATAGTATTTCTGGCAGAAACGGCTCGTTTCAGCGCTTTTTCGAGAAGAAATCCTTCAGCAGCTGAAGGGCTTCGTCCTGCAGCACGCCGCCCTGTACCTGTGTCTTGGGGTGCAAAGCCTTTGGGGCAAAGAGCGCGTATCCCCGACGTGGGTCGGATGCGCCATATACGATGCGCGATATCTGGCTCCAGCCCAATGCCCCTGCACACATCACACAGGGTTCGAGGGTGACATAGAGCGTGCAATCGGTGAGGTACTTGCCGCCCAACGTCTCGGCAGCGGCTGTGATGGCCTGCATCTCGGCATGGGCGGTGACGTCGTTGAGCGTCTGTGTGAGGTTGTGCGTACGTGCCAGGATGCGGTCGCGGCACACGATGACAGCACCGACGGGGATTTCGCCAGCTTCGCCCGCCTGTCGCGCCTCGATGAGCGCCTGTCGCATATAGTATTCGTCGGTCATCACTTTACACTAAAATACTCGGCATCGGGATACGGGATGTAAAGGCCGCTCACCGAAGCCTGGGGATACATGGCTCCGTTCTCGGTGAGGCGTATGCCGACGGCCTCGAAGTCAATCATCCGTGCGAGGAGGAAGATGGTCTTCTGGTCGGGCAGCGAAGGATAACCCACCGCAGGACGTATGCCGCCCCATTGGTAATCCGAAAGGAGCTTCTGCGCCAGATATTCCGAAGCGGCATCAGCCAATCGGTCGCCCACCGTCTGCAACAGGAGCACGTCGTAGTCGCTGCCACCCTGTGCCTCCTTGAGCTTTTCAAGCCGGTTCACAAACTTCTCGCTCACCGTACAGGCGAAGGCTCCCACCCAGTCACGAACGTAATCGCAAAGTGCCAGACAGGTGCCCATGTCCTTCTGCTGACGGGGTGTCGGAATGTCGAGTGTCTGATTGCAGCAGGGGCAATCCGGCTCATGGTCGTTGTGGCGAAGGGTTACACGAATCCGGTCCTCAAGTCCCTCAGCGGGAAAGAATGCCTGCGTGACACGCACAGCATATTCCTGTCCTTCAGCAATCTGCGCCAGGAGATGATCGGCATCGCGACGAAGCTTCCTGCCTTCCTCGCTGTCCTCCTTCACACGCCAGGCCCAGAAGAAATACAGCCAGTCGATGTGTGGAATCAGGTCGCGCACCAGAATCGGTTCGAGCACCTTGGAACCTGTAAATGGAGGAGTAGCTTCGGGATATTTGCTCCAATCCACCTTCAGGCGACGCTCCAGGGGCGAAGCTTCGCCCAACGTTCGGCAGGTCTGTTCGTGCACCTTCTCGCGCAACTGACGCTGGTTCTGCTGCTGGCGGATACGTTCCTGTTCGGCGCGATTGGCAGCGACCACTTTCTCTCGAAGAGCAGGATCAAGCAGCTTCATCGCCAGTACCGGATTGCTGGCAGCATCGCGCACATGGAACACGGGACCCTCGTAGCAGGGGGCAATCTTCACGGCCGTATGGATAGGCGAGGTGGTAGCGCCTCCCACAATCAACGGGATATCCAGTCCTTCGTCCTGCATGGCACGGGCAACGACACACATCTCCTCGAGGCTGGGCGTAATCAATCCCGAAAGGCAGACGATGTCGATGGGCTGCGTGTGGATGGTGTCGAGAATCTTCTCAACGGGAACCATCACGCCGAGATCAACCACCTCGAACCCGTTGCACGCAAGAATAACGCCAACAATGTTCTTGCCGATGTCGTGCACATCGCCCTTCACGGTTGCTATCAGGATTCGGCCGCGCGAAGAAGTTTTTGCAGATACTTCGGATGTTTGCTCGCTCTTGATGAACGGGTCGAGCAGCTCGACAGCCTTCTTCATCGTTCGTGCTGTCTTGACAACCTGGGGCAGGAACATCTTTCCTTCGCCAAAGAGACGTCCCACCTCGTTCATGCCCGCCATCAAGGGGCCGGAAATGATCGAAAGGGGCGAATCGCCACGTCCAAGGAGTTCCCTAAGGTCGGCTTCGAGTGTCGTGGCTGTGCCATTCAGCAGGGCAAGCTGCAGACGATGTTCGGGGGTGTCGGCCACGGGATTCTGCGAAGAGGAAGGAGCAGCAGGCTCCACGGTCATCTTCTCGGCAGGTTGCGAAGAACCGGAGAACAAGGCCTTCGGATCATATTTCACACCCGCCTCTTTCGCTGCCGCCTGTGCGGCATTCATCTTCTGAGCCAGCGCGATAAGTTCCTCGCCTGCATCGTCGCCCGTGTTGAGAATCACCTCCGTGATGGCCATGCGCAATTCGAGGGGAATCGTCTTATAGGGAACTGCCGTAGCCGGATTCAGGATGGCCATGCCCATGCCGTTTGCGATGGCATGATGGAGGAAAACGGCGTGCATCGACTCGCGCAGATAGTTGTTTCCACGGAAGGCGAACGACAGGTTCGACAAGCCGCCCGATACACGCGCACCCGGCAGGTTGTCGGTCACCCAACGAGTCGCACGAATGAAGTCCTGGGCATAGGCAGCATGTTCGGGCATACCTGTGGCGATGGTCAGCACATTGGGGTCGAAGATGATGTCTTCGGGCGCAAAGCCCACCTCTTCAGTAAGCAACCTGTACATGCGCTGACAAACCTTGATGCGGCGTTCGTAATCGGTGGCCTGTCCTTCCTCGTCGAAGCACATGGCAATGACGGCGGCGCCCAGGCGCTTCACGACGCGGGCCTTCGCCACGAAATCCTCCTCCCCCATCTTCAAGCTGATGGAGTTGACGATTCCCTTGCCCTGGCAGCACTTCAGGCCAGCTTCGATGACCTCGAACCGGGAACTGTCAATCATGATGGGCACACGGCTAATGGACGGATCGGATGCCAGCAGATTGAGAAAGGTCTGCACTTCCTGCCTGGCATCGAGCAGGCCATCGTCCATATTGACATCGATGACCATGGCTCCGTCCTCCACCTGCTTGCGGGCAATGTCGAGCGCCTCGTCGTAGTGTTTCTCGCCGATGAGCCGCAGGAACTTCCGGCTGCCTGCCACATTGCAGCGCTCGCCCACCTTGACAAATGTCCTCGAATCGGCTTCGAGCAAAGACAGGCCCGAGAGCCGCAAGGGTTGCACGCCGTCCCGCGACGCAGGAACACGTCTGGCATACGAGGCCGGCAGGCTGTCCAGCATCCTGCGCATGGCAGCAATGTGTGCGGGTGTGGTGCCGCAGCATCCTCCAATCATATTGACCAGGTGTTCCTCCAGATAGGGTGACATCTGACGCACCATGTCCTCGGGCGTATCCTCGTAGGTGCCGAATGCATTGGGAAGTCCCGCATTGGGATGGCAGCTCACATAGGTCGGGGCAAATGCCGACATCCGACGCAGATAGGGCAGCATGCCATCGGCACCCAATCCGCAGTTCAAGCCGACGCTGAGCGGCCGGGCATGCATCACCGACGTGACGAAGGCTTCGACCGTCTGTCCGCTCAGGGTTCGTCCGCTCGCATCGCTCACCGTCATGCTCAGCAGTATCTCGGGAGCACCGGCCTTGAGGCAGGCGCTGATGGCAGCCTTGGCGTTGAGTGTGTCGAAAATGGTTTCGATGAGGATGCCATCGACGCCCTCCTCGACGAGCACCTGTATCTGTTCGAGGTAAGCCGCCTCGAGCTGGTCGAAGGTGATGGAACGTGCTGCGGGGTCATCGGCATCCTCGCTCATCGAGAGCATCTTGCTGGTGGGGCCGACATCGCCCAGCACAAAGACCTGCCGGTCGGACACTTCGGAGGCTGCCTGTCGCGCCAGTCGTACGGCGGCACGATTCATGGCGACTATCTGTCCTTCAAGATGATAGTCGTGCTGCGAGATGCGCTGCGAGGAGAAGGTATTGGTCGTAATGACATCCGCACCGGCTGCAATGTAGCGCCGATGTATATCGAGGATTGCCTGGGGATCGGTGAGCGAAAGGTGGTCGTTGTTGCCCTTCATCAGCAGCGAACCCATGGCACCATCCAGCAGAAGGATTCGTTGGCTAAAAGCCTCTCGTAATGTCATGTAATCGGGAAATGGGAGATTGGACGAACAGAGGAACGCATGCCTGCTCAAAGGGCAGACATGATCTTCACGATCTGGTTGGCGGCATTCATCGAATAGAAGTGGAGGCAAGGCACCTCACGGTCCTTCAGTTCACGACACTGGCGTATCATCCACTCCACGCCCACTTCCTTCACGTCGTCGTTTGTCTGGCATTTCTCGAGCATCCGAACCAGCTTTTCGGGGAAATCGATGTGGAAGGTAC
>JAEEUA010000183.1 GCA_016286775.1 Bacteroidales bacterium | reverse complement strand
CTGAGGCGGTAGAAAAGGTAGAGCGTCAGCATGAAGCCGAGGGCGAGTACCAGGAGGGCTCCCAATGCTCGGCTCAAGGCTTTTTCGAGGCTATGAAGCTGCCAATAGTAATCCATACGGCCTCTCAACTCGCGAATGTCGTCCGCTTCCTTGTCGATGGCACGTTGCATGCTGCTGGTGAGCATCGCCTCCTGTGCCGACGAGACGAGGTGGCTTTCGAGCAGCGTTTCCCTTTCATAGGGCTCGCCTTCAAGGATGTGGATAGCCGTCTGCATAATGATGTCGCCACCCGTCGGGTAGGTAGCCGTAGCATCGAGACGGCCCAGTTCGATGTTTTCGATGCCTTCGCCAGGACCCACGATGCCATCGATACCAGCAAAACGGATGCGGTTGTCTGGTTTCAGTTCGTTGGCCTTGGCCTTGGCAGCTGTAGCTATCCAGTCGCTATGGGCAACGACGACGTCAACATCGGGATAACAGGCAAGCAGGGAATCCATCATGGCTGCCGCATCATCGCCCGACCAATGTACATCGACGGAGGCCAGTAGTTTCGCCTGAGGATAGCCTTTAAGCTCCTCGACGATGCCCTGGTGGCGCATTTGGGCAGGCGTGGTCGTCATGAGGCCCGTGAGTTCAAGGATATTGCATCTCTGGATGGGGTTCGAAGGGTTTAAGGAGTTTGAACGGTTGCTCCTTTCAGTCGCGTCCGGGAGAAGCGAAAGGCTCATTGCATATCGGGCCAGAAGTCGTCCCGCTCCTTCGTTGTCACCGCTCACAAAGGCCGTGTATTTGTCGCCGATAACCTGACGGTCGAAGACCACAACGGGAATGCCGGCGTCCATTGCTTCTGCAATGGCAGGGGTGACGTCTTCGGGTTCGTTGGGAGATACAACAATCAGATCGACCTTCTGGTCGATGAAGGAACGGATATCCTTGATCTGCTGCTGGCTATTGTCGTGGCAGCATATCAGTTCCATCGAGATACCATCGTGCAGCAGCAGTTCACGTTCCATCTCGGCGTTCTGTTTTGCACGCCAAGGTCCCTCGGAACACTGCGACACTCCGATGCGGTATCGCGGCTCCCGCGCCGAAGAACAGGAAACTAGCAAAAAGGCAACAAATCCTAAAGTGACTATAAATCCAATAGTTACTAAAAATGTCTTGGCCAATGATGAGTTTTTCAGGACAAACATTGTATAGAAATAAATGGTCGGCGTTTATTCAGTGGTTTCTTGCATATTCCAGCAATGCGTCGAGCTGCTTGCGGCTCACCGGAACGATGGTGCCATGCTTGTGGTTGGCAGGCACGCTGATGCGTTCGGGAATGGGTGTGAAGGTCAGGAAGTCACGCGTCGCAACGGCACCATACTCCTGCGGATGGTATTGATCGAAGTAGATGATCCACTCGTCGCCCAATTGGAGGGCGCAGGGTCCTTCGGAATAGGTACGGCCGAAGGTTGTGGTGGGTGTGGTGCCGGCAGGGGCATTGTCGGCAGTGTGGAATGGACCGTACGGCGAATCGCTGAAGACACAGAATAGGTTGCTGAAACCTGGCTTGCGGTTGTCCTTGACGACAAGGACGTAATCCTTCGGTCCGCGCCGCAGCAGATAGCCGTCGATGCTATTGAAGCCTGGATCATAGTAGCGCTGGGCGGGAGCAAAGGTCTGGAAATCGCGCGTCGTGGTGTACCACATGCGGTGGCAGCTGTTGGTGCCCAATGTGTCGGCGGGGGTGTAGGTGCGTGGATCGATCTGCGACGACCAGATGATCAGGTACTGTTCCTGCTCCTCGTCGTAGAAGAGTTCGGGTGCCCAGACGTTGTTGGTCGGGATGTCGCCCATCACGTCGATGACGCGCTGCTCCGACCAATGGATCAGGTCGCGTGACGAGGCATAGCCGAATCCGCGGCTGCCCATCCACTGGGTGGTCCAGACCAGGTGGAACGTGCCATCGGGCCCACGAACGATGCTGGGGTCGCGCATCACACGCTCGTCGGGATAGTATTTCGGAGCCTGCACCTGTCCCGTCCAGGCATCGACGTAGGTGGTGTCGTTGCCCACCATCGGCCGAAGCCAGATGCCAGGCAGCGTGTCCCAATGCAACCCGTCGAGGCTATAGAGGTACTGCAGACCCCGTGTCGAGGGTTCGCGGAACGAGGTGAAGATATAGGCTGCATCTTCAGTAGCAGGTCCCCTGCAACTGCTGAGCGAGATGGTGAGCCCAATCAGGGCCAAAAGCATAAGACGTAGGGTATGTTTTTTCATCGCCAAGGTTATAATGTGCATGCGTTTAACGATGCAAAGATAACCTATTTGTTTGAAAAAAGCAAAAAACTGAGTCAAAATACGTTATTTTTTTTCGTCATCGTGCAAAGTTTCGATAAAAATGATTATATTTGCAGCGATTGAAAGACATTTTTTACTAATAAATCATAAATCATGAAACATCAATTATTGCTATTTGCTTTGGGTTTTCTGGCCACCTCTGCCAGTGCCCAGACCTTCAAGGAATGGCAGGATCCCGAGGTTAATGCCGTGGGACGTCTGCCCATGCACACAACCTTCTTCGGCTTCGAGTCGGTCGATGCCTCGATGCGTGCGCCCGAAACATCTGCCCGTTACCTGAGCATCAATGGAGACTGGAAGTTCAACTGGCAACGCGATGCTGTAGATTACCGAAGCGACTTCTACAAGACTACATTCAGCGATGCCGACTGGAAAACCATTCCCGTGCCTGGTTGCTGGGAGCTCTATGGCTACGGCGATCCGCAGTACACCAATGTCGCTTACGCCTGGGCTCGCCAGCACGAGAACACCCCACCCCTTGTGCCCACCGACAACAACCACGTGGGCTACTACCGCCACGAGGTCATGATTCCTGCTGACTGGAAGGGCCAGCAGGTCATCCTGCACATCGGCTCGGCTTCGAGCTGCATGTACCTGTGGGTCAACGGCCGCTTTGTAGGCTATAGCGAAGACTCGAAGCTTGCTGCCGAGTTCGACCTCACCCGCTATGTCGTTCCCGGCAAGAAGGCACTCATCGCCATCCAGATGTTCCGCTGGTGCGATGGCACCTATCTCGAGGACCAGGACTTCTTCCGCTATGCAGGCATCTGCCGCGACTGCTGGCTCTTTGCACAGCCTAAGCAGCACATCAGTGACATCCGCGTCACACCCGACCTCGACGCCACCTACACCAACGGCATCCTCAACGTCGATGTCAAGACCACAGGCGGCAAAGTGAAGCTCGAACTCCTCGACAGATGGGGCAAGGTAGTAGTTGATGGCATCTTTACGGGCAAGCCCGTGACGTTCCTGGTCGATAATCCGCTCAAGTGGACTGCCGAGACGCCCAACCTCTATACCCTGCGTGCCACCCTCACCGATGCCGCCGGCAAGGTGCTGCAGGTGGTGCCCGTCCGTGTGGGCTTCCGCAAGATCGAAGTCAAGGACGCACAGGTGCTCATCAACGGACAGTCCATCCTCATCAAAGGTGCCGACCGCCACGAACTCGACCCCGACGGAGGCTATGTGGTCAGCCGCCAGCGCATGCTGCAGGACGTGCAGATCATGAAGCAGTTCAACCTCAACGCCGTGCGCACCTGCCACTACCCCGACGACCCCTATTGGTACGACCTCTGCGACCAGTTCGGCCTCTATGTAGTGGCCGAAGCCAACATCGAGAGCCACGGCATGGGCTATGGCGAAAAGACGTTGGCCAAGCATCTTGGCTATCACCTTGCACACCTCGAACGCAACCAGCGCAACGTACAGGCACAGTTCAACCACCCGTCCATCATCTTCTGGAGTCTGGGCAACGAAGCCGGCTATGGCCCCAACTTCGCCGATGCCTACGACTTGATCAAGGCCGACGATCCTTCGCGCCTCGTGCAATACGAGGGTGCCGTGCGCGGCATCAGCGACAAGGTCGTCTCGCAGCAGGATGCCAAGACCGACATCTTCTGCCCCATGTACGCCGACTACAATTTCGCCGAAGCCTATGGTAAGGACCCCGACAACATCAAGCCCTTCATCCAGTGCGAATATGCCCACGCCATGGGCAACTCCGTGGGAGGATTCAAGGAGTATTGGGACCTCTATCGCAAATACCCCAAGCTGCAGGGCGGCTTCATCTGGGACTTCGTCGATCAGAGCCTGCGCTGGACCAACAGCAAGGGTCGTCAGATCTGGGCCTATGGCGGCGACTTCAACGCCACCGACCAGCACGACGGCAACTTCTGCGACAACGGCCTCATCTCGCCCGACCGCAAGCCCAATCCCCACATGTACGAGGTGGGCTACTACTATCAGAACATCTGGACCTCCCTGGGGGAGGAAGGTTTGAAGGGTTTGAAAGGTTCGAACGGTTCGAAAGGTTTGAAAGGGTCTGTTGACCTCGAGATTTACAACGAAAACCGTTTCCGCGACCTCTCGAACTATCGCATGGAGTGGGAACTCCTTTGCAATGGCGAGCCCGTCTGCACAGGCACAGTCGAACAAATTAAAGCCGCTCCGCAGCAGAAAGCCCTCGTGACAATTCCGCTCGATAAGCTGGACGATCGTGCCGAGTGGCTCCTGAATGTGAAGTATGTGCTCAAGCGAAGCGAACCCCTCCTCAAGGCTGGCAGCGTGATGGCGCATCAGCAACTTGCCCTCACAGGCCCCGTCGCTTGCAGCTATCGGAGTAATCCGAATAATCCGAATACTCCGATAACTCTGACCCACAACGAGACCGCCGACCAGCTTACCATCGCCGGCCCACATTTTGTCATAGGTTTCGACAAGCGTTCGGGACTGATGAACCGTTATGAGGCCAATGGTGTGAAGCTGCTCGCTGAGGGAGCTCAGCTCAAGCCTAACTTCTGGCGTGCCCCAACCGACAATGACTTCGGTGCCAACCTGCAGCGCAAATATGCTGCATGGAACAACCCCGAGCTGAAACTTACGTCGTTCGAAGCCAGCGAGGGCGAAGAAGGATACGTCGTCAAGACCGAACTTGAGATAGAGTCTGTAGCCGTCAAGCTTGCCCTTACCTATACCATCGATGGAGAAGGCGCTGTTCGCGTGGACGAGAAGATGACCGTTGATCCTGTTCAGCAGAAGCGCGTCGATCGTGTACGTTTCCAGCGCATCTCTCCGCGCGATGCACCTATCGCCGAGGGTGAACGCAGCACCGAGGCCAGCGACCTCTTCCGCTTCGGCATGCAGCTGCCAATGCCCGAATCGATGGAACTTATCCGTTACTACGGACGTGGTCCCGTCGAGACCTATTGCGACCGCAAGGACTCCGAGCACCTGGGCATCTACGAGAGCACCGTCACCCAGGAGTTCTATCCCTACATCCGTCCGCAGGAGAACGGCAATCACGTCGATCTGCGCTGGTGGCGCGTCACCGATGCCACCGGTCGCGGCCTCATGGTAATGGCCGACGAGCCCTTCTCGGCTTCGGCGCTCCACTACACCATCGAGAGCCTCGACGAAGGCTTCGATAAGCGCAATCTCCATTCGCCCGACGTCGATCCAAGTCCAATCACCAACCTCTGCATCGACCAGAAGCAGATGGGTCTGGGTTGTGTCAACAGTTGGGGCGCCCTCCCGCGCGAAGAATACCTTGTCAAGTATGCCGACCATAATTTCTCCTTCATGCTCATCCCATATAAGATTTATTAATAGTTAGAATATGACACAATCCCTTAGAACTATCTCAATCGGCGTTCTTTTGGCCTGCACCTGCAACATGGTTTGGGGCCAAACCACACGCGTCGAACAATATGCTCCTGGCATCGTGCGTGTCACGAAAGTCGATGCTTCGGCCACTTCCAACCCGATGGCTTCGAAAAAGAGCTATTCGGTGGTATTGACTCCAGCCAGTCCGGCATCGGCCCTCACCGGCGAAGGCACTCTCACGACCGACTGCTTCACCGTGAAAGTCGATGCCGAGGGCGTGGTAAGCTTCTACGACAAATCGGGCCGCCTCCTCCTCACCGAACTGGGGCAGGGTATCGTCACTCCCATCACCGAGGGCGTTGATCGGGGCAAGTACGCAGTCGGTCAAAGCTGGCAGCTTGAACCCGAGGAGGCCATTTTCGGTCTGGGACAGCGCCGCGAGGGTCAGACGATGAACCAGCGCGGCACAGCATTCCGGCTTTGGAACACCAATACGCACATCTACATCCCTTACTTCACCAGCCAGAAAGGCTACGGCATCTACTGGGACAATGCCGGCGAAACATTCTGGAGCGACGATGCGAAGGCGGCTACCCTGTGCAGCAGTGTGGCCGACGGCGTGGATTACTATTTCCTCTACAAGGACGGTACGCAGGATGGCGTGGTGGAACAGATACGGCTGCTGAGCGGCCAGGCGACGATGTTCCCGTTGTGGGCCTACGGCTACTGGCAGTGCCGCGAGCGCTACAAGACACCCGATGAGCTTTCGGGCGTGCTCGACGAATACCGCCACCGTGACATCCCCATCGATGCCATCGTGCAGGACTGGCAGTACTGGGGTTGTGACTCGAACTGGAATGCCATGAAGTTCGAGAACCCCCATTACCTCAACAAGATTGGCGACCCCAAGCAGATGCGTTACCTGCCCAACGACGAGGATCCTGCCGCAGAGATTGCCAAGGTCAAGGCCCAGGGTGCCCCACGCCTGACTACGCCGCAGCAGATGGTCGATTACGTGCATGGTCAGAACGCCCATCTGATGATTACCCTTTGGCCCGACTTCGGCCCTTGGACCAAGCAATACAAGGAACTTGACAAGCTGGGTGCCCTCCTGCCGTTCGACACCTGGCCCCGCAATCGTGGCGTGCTCGTCTATGACGTGTTCAATCCCAAAGCGCGCGACATCTACTGGAAATACCTCACCAATCTCTACCGCATGGGCTTCGATGCGTGGTGGACCGATTCGACCGAACCCGACCACTTCGAAAAGGAGGGTGATTCGGACTACATGACCTACGACGGCTCGTGGCGCAGCGTGAAAAATGCCTTCCCGCTGGTCCACAACCGCGGCATCTACGACCACCAGCGTGCCACGAAGGGCAACACCAAGCGACAGCTGCAGATGACGCGTTCGGCATCGTTCGGCATCCAGCACTACGGCACATTCTCGTGGAGCGGCGACATCGTAAGCAACTGGAGCGACATGCAGAATCAGGTGCCTTCGGGCCTTAACTACGTGATCTGCGGC
>JAEEUA010000182.1 GCA_016286775.1 Bacteroidales bacterium | reverse complement strand
GTGTATATCTTTTCCTGAAATATGCTCTCCACTTGAATTGACGATAGGGGGATTCGGAGTGGGGAACGCTATTTTCTCAATATTTCTACACCAAAAACTATCGTTGCCAATAGATAATACAGATGACGGGATTATTATTGTTTTTAAAGCATCGCACATATAGAAAGCACATTGTCCAATATTAGTTATAGTAGAAGGTAATTGAATGGACTTTAGATTATGCATATATTCTTCCAATCCCGAGGTTGGACTAGTACCAAAAGCATAATATCCAACTCCAGTAACCTGATATTCTATGCCATTGTTGATGACTTTTTCAGGAACGACAATATCACCTTTATACGCACAACGGAATTCTGTAGAGTACCAGCCTACACTATAAACCTGTGGATAAGTGACTTCTACAGTCAAATTCGATGGCGATGTGATATTGTAATAGATTCCTTCAGATTCAAAATCGTAGGCAACAATATATAATCTACATAAAACCATAATGACTAAAATGATAATTTTTCTCATAGCTGCTATCTTTTATAGATTAATTATTCATTTTTGGACAAAGTCCTAGTAAATTTAATTGGCTCGAATCCACACAACAAAAACGTGGGTATCCACCTTCTGCTCATCCGCTTCCTGAGGCCTACCACAGCCCTGAGTGCTGACGAACAGAGTGATACCCACAAAAGTATTGCTGATACGCCCGTTAGTGTGCGTCGAAGGCTTGATTGGCCTTCACGCACACACCGGGATACACAGTTTCAGCATACCCGTGGCATCAAACTCCGCATTGTCTTTGGCACTCATCTTTTGTGGTAATTTCAGGAAGCCAATCGACAAAGCATCGTGTGACGCTTTTCCATTATGTAGTGTCCAGCCCTGTTGCTCCGCCCACCTCAATGAGCATCATCGTTAAACGGGCTGTTGACAGGTGCAAATATACAAAATAATCCTTAGGTTTGCTTTCTTTTTGTCTAAAATTTAAGAAATACACATGAAAAAGTTGCAAAATAGGGATTATGGGGATACCTACAAAGATTTGTGTCAGATTTTTGTCCTTTGTGCATTTAAAGTCTAAATGGATTGCATTTAAAGTCTGGATGCATTGTTTCTAAAGTCTGGATGCGCGGGTTTTAAAGTCCGGACGGGGAGTATCTATTGGACGGAAGCGGGGCTTCTGATGGATGGAAGACGGGACGGGATTTTGGGCTGCCTTATACTGGTATGGTTGACAGGGGCGATTACAGGATTACAGGATTACACCCTGTTTTTTGAACCCCGGGTTTCTGAAACTGCATATTTATACTATATATTTATTAAATTATATATTATTATTTATATATATACATATATTTATATATAAATTAATAAATATACATAAATCAATCTGCGAAAAATTGCTTATTTCGTTCTATTTTTAATTATTTATATACATATTTATTTATATATATAGATATTTATATATAATAATAAAAAATGAGAAAAACGGGCTCTTCGGAGGAAGGGGGCATAATTTGGGGTGTAATCCTGTAATCCTGTAATCGCTTGCTCGGAGAACCATTGATTTACAGGGAGTTACGGAGGAGTGGGGTGTAAGCGGCATCTCTTTTGCGTCGATTTCTGGGACAAAAATCTTCAAAAATCGGGCATAAATCTTTGTTATTTGCATTAAAATCAACCAGCCTCAGCCCCTGCTAGAACAAATCCGTCAAAAATCTGATTTTAATCTTTGCTTTTAGCCTTATCATCAACCACCCCCAGCCCCTCCTTTCTAAGGAGGGGAGCGTTTTGTTGCGGCCGAAAAAAAAAAGGAGACCGTGCTGAATATTGCACAGTCCCCCTGTTTAGGATTTGCTCAGTTTGACGCCTACGAATCAGGCATCTGCCTTCTTGGCCTTGGGAGCGGCCTTCTTGGCGGGAGCCTTCTTGGGAGCTTCCTTCACCTTGTCGAGCTTGGCGTGGAGCTTGTCTTCTTCGGCCTGCATCTTCTCTACCTTGGCCTGCAGACGGGTAATCTCCTTGTCCTTGCGCTCAATCTCGTCGCCCTGGTTGCGGATGGTGGTGAGCAGGGCATTGAGCTCGTCGTTGTCGATGCTCTCGGGATAGAGGCTGTTCACGCGGCTCATGAAGTCGCCCAGGATGTTCATGTAGTTGGTGAATGCGTCGAAGGGCGAGCTGTAGATGCCGCGGTCGAGACCCACGTTGCTGGGCTTGGTGGTCATGAAGCGGAAGTTGTTGCTGGCCTGCAGATAGTCCCAGTCTTGATTGATGCGGGGATCGTTGGCAATGCGTACGCGGTCGGCCACGCTGTAGAGCTTGTTGAAGGCCTCGCGCTGCATGGGGTTACCGAGCCAGCAGCTGACGTCGCGCTCTTCGTCGACCCACGACAGGGTGTCGGGCACGTTCAGGTTGTCTACGCTCTTCATCTTGGCGATAATCTCCGACGGTGTGCTGAAGGTGATGCCCTTCTCTTTGGCGCATGCGGGGAGAGCCTTGATGAAGTCGAGGATGTTGCTGCTGAGGGGCTGGGCAATGCCGAGTGCTGAGAGCTCCATGAAGATGTTGATGACCTGCTCTTCCTCGGGCAGCTGTGCGATGCGGTTGATATAGTTGTCGGCGAAGAGGGGGTAGCCGTCCCAGTCGGGATTGTTGAAGCGCAGCGAGATGTCGTCGGAGAGCTCAACATCGCGGAGCAGCAGCTTCAGCGACGGGGCGAGTGCGCAATGGTAGACATAGTGGGGCGACTTCCATCCCAGCACGTGCTTGGCTCCTTCGGTAAGCATTCCCTTGAATCCGAGGGCGGCAGCCTGGGCACCGATGTCGTCGCTGTAGATGAGCGAAGAGTTGCGGAGCACGGTAGGCTTCTTGCCGAAGTATTCCTCGATTTTCAGGGCCTGCTTCTTCACGTCGGCGGCGAAGGTCTCTTCGTTGGCCAGCGATGAGAGTCCGTGGCTGTAGGGTTCGGCGAGGAACTCCACGCTTCCGGTCTGGTTGAGTTCCTGCAGCTTTTCGAGCACCTGCGGGGCGTGCATCTCCAACTGTTCGATACCCGTTCCAGAAAGAGAGAATGCCACCTTGAATGCCTTGCCGTTCTCCTGAATCATCTGCTGCAGAGTGTTCAAAGCAGGCATGTAGGAGCGCTCGGCGATGTCGGTGATGGAACGTTCGTTCTCGTAGTCGTCGTAGTAATAATGGTCGGTACCGATGTCGAAGAAACGGTAGCGCTTGAGATGAATAATCTGATGTATCTCAAAATATAAACAAATTGTCTTCATTGTTATTTATTTTTTTACCTTTTTACTTTTTTACTTTTAAACCCATCCGAGGGTACGCATGTAGAGTTCGCGAATCCAGGTGCCCACCTTGACCCATGTGATCTGGTCGACTTCCTTCTTGCCTTCTTCCTGCAGATAGCGGAAGAGCGACTCGTTGTTGCAGATGCTGTACATGGCGTCGGCCAGTGCATGCACGTCCCAGTAGTCGACCTTGATGCAGTTGTTCAGGATCTCGGCGCATCCGCTCTGCTTTGAGATGATGCTCGGGGTGCCGCATTGCATGGCCTCGAGGGGCGAGATGCCGAAGGGCTCGGAGACGGACGGCATGACGTAGACGTCGGAATCCTTGAGGCACTCGTACACCTGCTTGCCGCGCATGAATCCGGGGAAGTGGAAGCGGTCGGCAATGCCGCGCTGGGCAGCCAGGTAGATCATGGCCTCCATCATGTCGCCGCTGCCGGCAAAGCAGAAGCGGATGTTGCGCGTGCGCTGGAGCACCATGTTGGCAGCCTCGACGAAGTATTCGGGACCTTTCTGCATGGTGATACGTCCGAGGAAGGTGACCACCTTCTCCTTGCCTGTATGGTCGGGGCGCGGAATGTCTTGCAGCTCCTGCTTCAGGGGATACACGGCGTTGTGCACGGTGAAGCACTTGCGGGGGTCCTGGTGGTAGTGGTTGATGACGGTCTGGCGCGTCAGCTCCGACACGCACATGATGCAGTCGGCATTGTCCATACCGTCTTTCTCGATGCCGTAGACGGTGGGGTTCACCTTGCCGCGTGAGCGGTCGAAGTCGGTGGCATGCACATGAATGCAGAGCGGTTTTCCGCTGACCTGCTTGGCATGTATTCCGGCGGGGTAGGTGAGCCAGTCGTGGGCATGGATGATGTCGAACTCTTCAGTACGCGCCACTACGCCTGCAATGACCGAGTAGTTGTTGATTTCGTCGTGCAGGTTGCTGGGATAGCCACCGGCAAACTCCATGGCACCCAGGTCGTTGACGTGCATGTAGTTGAAGTCGGCATAGATATGGTCGCGCAGCTTGAAATAATAGTCGGGGTCCATAATGTTGCCCACGCGGTTGCGCACATAGTCGTAGTCGACGTCGCGCCAGGCTATGGGCACGGCATTCATGGCAATGATGCGAGCGGCATGGGTCTCTTCGTCGCCGAAGGGGTGGGGCAGGCAGAGCGCAATATCGATGTCGCCCTGAGCCTTCAGTCCTTCAGAAATACCGTAGTTGGCAGTGGCAAGACCACCGAACACGTGAGGGGGATACTCCCATCCAAACATTAATACTTTCATACGCTTGTAATGTCTTTTAGGTTTCTACTCATCTGTTATAGGTATATTTCTCGAGCATGTTCAGAGTGCGCAGAATCTCGGCCACGTTCATGGCGAAAGACATGGCTCCGCGTGCACGGAACGGCGGGTTGCCGTCGGACATCTCGGGAATGGTTCCCAGACAGTTGAGCATCATCTCGTCCTCGTATCCCACCATCTGACGCTCGACGAAGCTCAGACGTGTTCGCTTGTAGAGTTTCAGGCATGCCTCCATGTAGAATCCGCCGAGCCAAGGCCAGGCCGTTCCCTGATGGTAGGCATAGTCGCGCTGGGTCTGCGGTCCCACGTACATGGGGTTGTAGCCGCCACTCTTTGGTGAGAGCGAGCGCAATCCCTTGGGCGTGAGCAGCTCGCGCGTGCAGATATCGAGCACCGACTTCTTCTGGTCTTGTGCCAGCGGAGAATAGTCGAGTGCCACGGCAAAGATCATGTTGGGGCGCACGCTCCAGTCGATCATGTTGCCGTCAACGTAGTCGTAGAGATAGCCGTAGTCGTTGAGGAAGGTATCTACGAACGACTCCTTCGTCTGTGCTGCCATCTCCTCGAGATGTGCGGCGGCTTTCTCGTCCTTGTTATATTTTGCCAGCTTGGCAGCGAATTTCAGCGCATTGTACCAGAGGGCGTTGATTTCGACCACGAAACCTGTGCGCGGCACTACCGGGCGGCCGTTGGCCGTGGAGTTCATCCACGTCATGGCTTTCTCGCGTCCCTCGATGCGCACTAGTCCGTTGTCCTCGAGCGTCAGGTTGGGATGGTTGCCCTCTTCGATGAACTTCACGATGTCGGTGACCAGCTTGCTGTACATCTTGATGGCTTTCTCTTCGCCGGCCTCCTTGGCATATTGCTGTACGGCCCAGACGGCCCACAGGGGAACGTCGGGCATTTCCATCTCGGTGATTTTCTTCACGGGCTTGCCTTTCATGAAGTTGCGCAGCTCGCGCTCGGCGGTCTTCATCACCAGCTCGAAGTAGTCTTGCTCCTCAATGGCAAGCGTAAGTCCGGGCAGGGCGATGAACGTATCGCGTGCGCGGCACTTGAACCATGGATAGCCGGCCAGGATGTAGCGCTCGTCGTTGCCCAGGCGGTTGTGGAACTGGTGGGCGGCATTGACCAGGCAGTGGAAGAAATTGTCGCGTGGTGCGCGCTCGGCCACTTCCTTGTCGAAGAGCGACTTCAGGCTGCTCGAACGAATCTGAGAGGTGGATGCTGCAAAGACGATGCTCTCGCCCTTCTTGATGTTCATCTCGAAGTAGCCAGGCACGTAGAGGTCCTCGTTAGAGGCATAGCCGCGCTCCTGCTCCTTGGGATATTCCACGCCACGGTACCAGTCGGGCACGAAGTGGAACTCGTTCTTCTTGTTGAACTGCATGAAGAGGTCGGGATATCCGGCATACATACAGGTCTTGATGCCGTTGTCCACCTCGTGGTATTCGCGGCTTGCCACGCCGTTCTCGTGGGTGAACTGCCTAACGCTTCGGAAGGCCAGGAAGGGCCTGAAGCGGAGCGTGGTGGCTGAATGGGCATCCTCGAGCGTGTAGCGGATAAGGATACGGTCTTCGTAGTGCTGGAATACCACTTCTTTCTTCAGTATTACACCACCTACACGATAGACGGTCGTGGGAACTTTGTCACAGTCAAACTCTCGGATGTACTTGTGACCTTTAGGACTGTAGTTGTTGCCCTGATACTTGTGGAGTCCAAGATTGAACTCTGCTCCATGCTGGATGACCGTCACGTCGAGCGACGAAAGCAGCACGTGGTTCTCGTCGTCGAGTTCCGGCACGGGTACCACGAGCAGTCCGTGATACTTGCGCGTGTTGCAGTCAACAATAGTGGAACATGAGTAGGCGCCAGAGCGGTTGGTGCGCAACAGCTCTCGCGGCAATGCTTCCTCCAGGTTCGTCATCAGAGCCTTTTCGAATCGCAGATAACTCATAGAATTTCTATTAAGGTTTGTAGATTACAATTTTCTAAGATTATTATTGTTATTGAGTTCAAAGTTAGTCATTTTATTCTGGAATACAAAATTATTTCGGGGTATTTTTCAAAAATAGAAGGTTTTTTATGTTTTATAATATAAAATATGTGGTTTTTTTTATTTTTGTCGCGGAAAATCACTACCTTTGCACGCGAAAGAACAGGTAACAGCTTTTTTAAAACCACAGGTTAAATATGATTGTAATGAAGGATTCAAAAAAAGAAGAGATAGCAAACGAGATATGCGCATTGTGGTCGCCTTTGGACGATGAAGAGCGGGCGATGATTTCGAAAGAACTTACCGTGGAGCAGTTCCGCAAGAACGAAATCATCTACGACGAGACCGACCGCCCCAGCAGGATGATGTTTCTTATCCAGGGAAAGGTGAAGATATTCAAAGACGGCATCAGCGGAAGAAATCAGATTGTACGTGTTATCAAGCCGGTAGGAATATTCGGCTACAGGCCTTATTTTGCAGGCGAAGACTACCGCACCACAGCCACGGCATTCGAGCCTTCGGTGGTGGCCTTCGTTCCCATGGAAATCATTGTGGAACTGATGAAGCGCAACTTCGGCGTGGCGTCGTTCATCATCAGGAATCTTGC
>JAEEUA010000181.1 GCA_016286775.1 Bacteroidales bacterium | reverse complement strand
TCGCGCATCGATACCTGGCAGGCTGCGATAAAATACGATGCCGGCATGAACGACATGGACTTGTTTTTCAAGATTATTCCGAAGAAGTATATGATTCTGCTGAAGAGCGCTCTCGCGTTGGGCGGCTATAAAAAGATCTTTAACCTGGCGCTCGACCATCCATCGCTGAAGGCCAAGGTGTCGCTGGTGCGTACCTATGCAAAAGAGAAGATTACCGACTCGGAGCAGCAGATCACCGAATGCAGCGAACCTCTCACTGCCGACGAACAGAAGACTCTTTATCGCAACAAGCTCCTCATCCAGCCCGACATCTTCGATGAGGTCTATGACGACTACGAGGATTGGGGACGCCATGGTTCGGCACGTGACAAGTTCCAGTTGGTGGGTACCTACGAACAGGATGGCAAGATGATTGACGTGCTCGAATATATCGAAACACGCACCACTGAGCGTAAGAAGGTCAATGATCAGGGAGAAAAAGTCAAGGAGAAGAGAACCCGTCAAACCGTCAGTCGTCTCCATGTGGTGGAAGACGATTGGGGTATCCTGAAGATAGAGAAAAAGGATGAATATATTCAGGAAAGCACCGAGTGTCGTGATTTGGGTGGAGGTATCTATATGCCCATCAGCTCCAGCAGTCGTCTTACGCTCCCTACTGTTCCAGCTGACTCCCTGCCAAAGAAGATTGCTGAGGTCGAGAAGAAATTGAAGGACCCGAATGGTTACAATAAGACCGAACGAAAGATGGCCGAAAAGCTTATCAAGCAGTTGAAGGAGCACGAGGGACGTGACATCCGAATGGAGCTGTTCTTCGCCTACGACATCAAGTATCGATACTTCAGGCTGAAGTAGTGAGAACCCTTTTGGTCGCAGCAGGGCGGCATTCCGAAAAGTCGGAATGCCGCCCTGCTATTTTCGTAATACCGATGTTCCGGGATTCCGGTATACCGGGATTTCGGGATGCCGTGATGCCGTTATTTCGTGATATCGTTATTCCGGTATTCCGAAATTCCGAAATTCCGAAATCCCGGAAAAATCAATTATCTTCCGCCGGGGCCTCCGCCGCCAGGGCCACCACCACCGCCGGGACCGCCACCGCCCGTATAGCTGGAAAGCGTGACGGAGGAGCCGCCGCTCACTGAGGCGCCCGTGTAGGCTACGCCGTCGAAGATCTCCGTGCCGCCCGAAACGCTGACGCCGCTTTGCAGCGATGGGGTAGAAGGAGCAGAGACAACCATCGTGGTGCCGCCGCTCGATGGCGTCTGGAAGGCGAAGGTCTCGTTGCCGTAGGTCAAAGCATACCAGGTGTTCTTGTTCCACGAGGAGGCTGCATAGCAGGTCTGCGAGAGGCTGGCACCCGACTCCAGTCCACCGAGGGCGACGATGGTGCCGCCCGTGACGTAGAGTTTCTTCTGCTCTTCGCTATTAGCATCGATGGCCACTTCGGGAGAATTGCCGCTGATGGCATATACCAGTCCGCCCTTGATGTAGCAGTTGCCGTTGGTGTCGATGCCGTCGTTGTTGGTGGAATGTGCATAGACGCAGCCGCCTTCAATGGTCATGTCGCTGCCCGAGTTGATGGCATCGTCGTAGGCATTGACGGTGGTGACTCCCCCCTTGATGGTGATGATGTTGTCGCTCTCCATGCCCTCACAGCCGCTGGCCTTTCCGCTGACGGTGACGCTGACCGTGCCGCCGTTGATGACGATGCCTCCTGCCAGCGCATCGCTGTCGGTACCCGCCTTCAGTCCCTTGGGATAGGTGCTGTCGCCGTTGGAGGAATAAGCTGTGCCCGAGGTCGAGATGGTGAGTGTGCCGCCGTTCATCGTGAAGGTGGAGTCACACTTTAGTCCCTTGCCGCCATTGCCTGTGGCGCTGAGGCTGATGGTACCCGCATCGATAGTGATGTCGGCATCGCTGGTTAGGCAGGCTGCTCCGACGGCCTTCCGATTGGTGTCGTCGTAGGTGCCCGCACCGCTGTTGGTCACTGTGATGACGGGCGCCGACTTGTCGTCGTCGATGCGAATGTATCCGGCCGCCTTGATGCCCTTGCAGGCTGCACCCGCGGCGCTGATATCGATAGTGCCGCCGTTGATGTTGACGTAACCGGTGTATTTCTCATCGGCATTTACCTGGATGCCGTCGCCCATGATGCCCGAAATCTTCAGCATACCGCCGTTCTGCTCGTAGTATTGGTTGACGTTGATGCCGTCGCTTGCTGCGTAGGCCACGACCAGGCTGCCGGTGAACGATTGCTTGAGCTGGATGTATTCGTCGGCCCAGAAGGCATGACTGGCCATGCCGTAGAGCGTCAAAGTGCCCGAACCGCTGAACTGCGAATGTCCGTTGATCACCAGAGCACCCTTGCCGCTGCTCTTCGCTCCGTCCTTGATGGTATTGGTACCCTCGACAACGACGTTGATGCGCTTGCCATTCTGGATGTTGACGGCAGCGCTGTCGGCGCAGGTGAGGGTAAGGCCGTTGAAGGCCACGGTGGCATCCGTTGAACCATTGAGGAAGAACGAGCCCTTGCTGGCAGAACCGCTGAGGGTATAGGTCACCTCATCGGTGAGGCTGCTGCTCGAAGAGATTCGAACCTGCGTGCCCGACCCTTCGAAGGTGAGGGAGGAATAGATGTCGGACGCAACAGTGAGCTCAGCTGCGCTGCTGGTCCAGTTGATTTCAACGGCTTTCGAAAGGCTGCTGCTCTGCGTGATGAGGAGGTCGGAAGTGGAACCTTCGGAACCGCCTCCTTCTTCGCCGCCGCCTTCTTCGCCGCCTTCTTCACCACCCTGGCTGCCACCACCCGAATGGTTGTTGATGATGTCGCTGAAGTCGGTGTCGTCGTTCTCGCAGGCTGTGAAGCCCACGGCGGCCAGAGTCATCAGGATATATAAGACTGACTTTCTCATAAGCATCTTTTTTTCTACTTATTTTTCTTTTAACACGAATTATCGCGAATTATCATTAATTGCTCAGTATGTGTCTATTTTGACCCACCTTGCATACTAATAATTATCGTTAATTTTGGTTGTATAACTTAGTTTAGAATTTGAAATTGTAACCCAAGCCGATGATGTGCATGTCTAAATCACCATCATCGGAACTGCCGCGATTGTCCTGGAAGCGATAGTAGATGCTGAAGGAGTTCTTCTTGTTGATCTTCCAGTCGGCGCCGATGGTGTAGCGCACCTTCTGGACGGACCAGGCATTGTAGAGTTCCACACTGGCGTTGGGAGTCCATGTGCAGGCTGGGATGTCGTATTCGGCCTGTATGCGGCTGCGCAGCACGCTGCCGGCCTTGCCGTTGATGGTGGTGTCCTCCCACTTGGCATTGTCGAAGTCGTAGCGCGTGGTGGTCTTCTCGGGGCGATAGGTGTATTGCCAGCGTTCGCGCAGTGAGAACGACCAGCGGCCGACGTCGGTGCTCAGGCCGAAGCCTGCAAACACACGATGGCGGACGGTCCAGTAGGAGGGACGCCAGTTGTTGTAGTAGTTGGCCGACGTAGGGTCGTCGTTGTTGTAGCTGATTTTCTCCTTGCGGTTGTCGTTCAGGAGGACGTAGCCGGCAGCCACGCGGAACTTCTTGTTGAACTTCCAGGTGGCATCGAGGCCCACGCTCCAGCGGTCGGCGGTCTTGAAGTCGTTGCGCGAACGGAATTCGCCTTCCAGACCGAATGAGAGCTTCTTGTTGATTTTCTTGTCGATGCCGACCGATGTCCACAATCCGGCATCCGTCTGCGCCATGCTGACCAGGGGAAGCAGAGAAAGGAGGATAAGAAGAATCTTTTTCATTGGATAATGTGTGTTCTAGATTCTCTAAGAATTAAAAATTCGGCACCTTACTGAGTTCATCGACCGAGTTCTCCTCGTTGCCGTCGGAAGGCTCGTACCAGACCTTGAGGAGAGCCATGTCCTTGAGGAAGTTGACCGTGCCGACATCGACGCGGCGGACGGTGACACCCAGTCGCTTCTCCAGGTCGGCGATGAGTTCGGCGCGACGGGCAGGGACAATGAGGTCGATGCGGTCGTACTTGACGAACTTGCAGGCCAGGTGCTTCATCTTGCGCGTCAGCTCGGCCAAGGAGATAGCAACGACGAAGATGATATTGATGGCAATGAGGCCGATCCAGCCCACGGCATCACCCGCCAGGGCGTTGACCACCGAGATGGCGATGATGGCGAAGAGATAGGTCATCTCGCGCACCGGCATCGATTCCGTTCGGTAACGTATGATCGAGAAGATGGCAAAGAGGCCCAGCGCGAAACCTGTCTTGAGTTTCACGGTGCCCAGCAAAGCCACGATCATGAAGGTCGAGAGGGAGATGATGGCAAAAGTGAAGTAGTAGTCGGCGCGACGCGAACGGCGATAGTAGAGGAAATGGATGATGCCGATCACGAAGAGCACGTTGATGAGAAGACGCAACAAGAAGTCGCTCAAGCCAATTGGTTTGATCAGTTCGGAACCAACGTCGAGAAGTTCAGGATCCATAGTTTTTATGAAGGGGAGTTAAAAAGTTATTAAAGGGGAGTTAAAGGGAAGTTAAAGGGGAGTAAAAGTGGAGTAAAAGGGACAAATGTTTAAAGGGTTTCGTTCTAAATAGGCAGTAGGTACAACTTTTGTCTACATTTTACATCACCAGCAATCCCTCCTGCATCTGGCGGAAACGCTCCACGCGGTGCATCTTTTCCTTGAGGTTGTTGTGGCGCAGGGCGGGATTGGTGAAGGCACTGCCGATGCAGTATTTGCTGAAGCCTCCGGGCAGAATGCGCATGTCGAGGAAGATGTCCTGCATGGGCGAATGAGTCAGTCCGTCGCGCTTCAGTTCGATGACCACGCAATGGCCGATGTCGGCGCGTGTGTCGATGTCGTAGTTGTGGAAACGCAGACCCAGGTCGATGGTGAGGCGTTCGGTCATGCCGTGGTTGATGAGCGTGATGCGGTCGAAGAAGTTCTCCACATGCGGATGCAGCTGGTCGATGGTGTACCACGATTGCTGCTCCAGGAACTGGCTGGCCTCCTCGCTGTGGAACACGCTTTCGAAGCTGGGCACCTCGATGCGTTTCTTCTTGGTGCGGCCGTGGTTGTTCTTGTTCTTGATCTCGAGAAAGGTGACGCCCGTCTCCTCGTAGGTGCGCACCCGGATCTTCTGACGTACCTTGCGTCCCGTCTGGTGCAAATTGTACATGCGGTGGTCGTCCGTGTCGAGATAGATGGTGTGATAGGCCGCCGTGGGCTTGCCGTTGAGCACCTGGACGTAGTACTGCGAAGCTGCGGTCTGAAGCAGGGGCTTGAGTTGAACCAGCGGAATGACAAATTTGGTGTCGATGCGGTTCATCAGCTTCACCGCGCTCATCTCTTCGAGCGAGATGGGCGGATAGGTCGCAAGTACATTGTTGATTTGCTGAAAGACAGACTCTCGAGTTTCGGACATTGGGGGATAAAAGCTATTTTTTATAATTTTCCAGCTGCAAAGATACTAATTTTTTCGCAAAGGAAGGTCTTTTGGAGATAGAAAAACTGCTTTTTTCACGAATTTTATCTAAATGGGCAGACAAACGCTTTCATTTTTACTTTTATTTGTTCATTTATTTGGTAATTTGGTCAGAAAACAGTACCTTTGTGCCAAAAATAAGAGAGACCAATTCAGAAAGCATTATGATACGAAAATCCACATCCGAAGATATCCCTTTCATCCTGGCCCTGATCGACGAGGCTCGCAAGAAGATGGTGGCCGAAGGCAACATCCATCAATGGGCCAACGGCCATCCTTCGCCCCAGCAGATCGAGAACGACGTGGAGCGTGGCGTCAGCTATGTGATGGAGGACGAGGGTGAACCCGTGGCCACCTTCGCGCTCGTCGAAGGCCCCGACCCGACGTATGCCGTGATTTACGACGGCCAGTGGCTCAACGAGCATCCCTATTACGTGATCCATCGCGTGGCTTCGGGCCCGAAGGCACATGGCGTGATGCGCCGAGTGCTCGACTATGCGTTTGCGCTCACCGACACCATCCGCATCGACACCCATGCCGACAACAAGACGATGCAGAGCCTGCTCCGTAAGTACGGCTTCACCTATTGCGGCATCATCCATCTGGCCAACGGCGACCCGCGCCTGGCCTTCCAGAAAACCATTACATCGATAGAGAAATGAAACCCAAGGACCGCCTGAGCGAACTCATCGCCGAGGGCGAACACCAGCAACAGGATTTCAAATACGAGATATCCAGCGTCAGTAAGATTGCCCACAGCATCTCCGCCTTCGCCAATACCGAGGGCGGGCGGCTGCTCGTCGGGGTGCGCGATAATGGGACGATAGCCGGCGTGCGCAGCGACGAGGAGATCTACATGATCGATGCAGCGGCCCACACCGGATGCCGTCCCGAGGTCGATTGCACGTGGGAGACCGTGAAAGCTGAAGGCCATACGGTGCTCATCGCCACTATCCCCGCTTCGGCCGATCGACCCGTCATGGCACGCGAAGAAGATGGACGTTGGCGTGCCTATGTGCGTGTTGCCGACGAGAACATCGTGGCCACACCTGTACATCTTGCCCTCTGGCGCAGCGAACAGCACGATGCCGGCACGCTGATGCGTTTCACCGAGCAGCAGACGACTGCTCTCGACCTGCTTGCCAAGGAGGGTGAGGCAGGCCTTACGCTCAACCAGTTCTGCCGTCGGGTGACGCTCTCGCGAAAGAGCGCTATCCGTCTGCTCGCCGACCTGGTGCGATTCTACTTGGTCAAGATGGAGTATCGCGGCCAGCAGTTCCGCTTCGTGACCACAGGCGAAGAGATTTCGGGCACTGTCGTGCGCGGCCATCAGCTGGGACGCCGATTGGGCTATCCCACGGCCAACGTTGCAGTTGTTGGTAATGAAAGCGCTATTCCGCGTCGTGGCGTGTATGCAGCCATTGCTACACTTTCCGATGCCCGCCGCTTTCCGGCGATGGTCAACATCGGTTATCGGCCCACGGTCGAGAATGAGCATCGTCTCACCATCGAGGCGCATCTCATCGGTTTCAGCGGCGACCTCTACGGTCAGCGGCTAAGCCTGCGTTTCATCGACCGTATTCGCGACGAGCGCAAGATGGAGTCGCTCGACGATCTCAAGGCACAACTGGCTCGCGACCTTCAGGCCGTCAAGGCTTGTTCGCAACTCAAGCCATTGATTGCAAGCTGCTGATTTTGTTTCTTGCTATAAAAAAAACGGAAACGTAGATCC
>JAEEUA010000180.1 GCA_016286775.1 Bacteroidales bacterium | reverse complement strand
GGGCCCGACGCGTTCATCGTCGATGAGGTGCGCGACCTGATGGTGCGTCACCACAAGAGCCTGACTCTCCTCAAGCTCGACGACATCAACAATGTTGGTTCGATGAAGCTCCGAATCCGTTCGCTGGTCGAATCGCTGAAGCTCGCCTCGGGCATCCGGCCGAAGCAGAAGGCTGAGAAGTTCGTCACCACGCCCATCTTCGACGAGACGATGCGCGGACGCAAGATCCTGGCCCCTTACTTCACCCAGTTCATCTCACCCCTTCTGCCGTCGATCGTGAAGTTGGTTGGCCTTGATTTGGAATGCCTGCCACTGAGCGACAAGCTCTCGGGCGATATGGGGCTCCGCTATGCCAACAACGAGGTCTGCTATCCAGCCACCCTCGTGGTAGGCGATTTCGTCAAGGCATTCCGCGAAGGCCGCTACGATCCCGACAAGACGGCTGTGGTCATGTCGCAGACGGGTGGACAATGCCGTGCTTCCAACTACATCTCGCTCATCAAGAAGGCACTTGTCGATTCGGGTTTCCCGCAGGTGCCCGTCATCAGTCTCACCTTTGGCGAGGACATGGGAAATGTGCAGCCAGGCTTCGATGTACCTTGGCGCAAGGTCATCGTCATCGCTTTCTATGCTGTGCTCTACAGCGACTTTATAGCTAAACTTTATTATCCAGCTGCTGTTCGCGAACGAGAACCGGGCATTGCCCAGCGTCTCAAGGACAAGTACCTTCAGTTGGGTTGTGAAGCCATCGAGCGGCGCAGTTCGCGTCGGTTGACACAGCTGGCCGAACAGGCTGCTGCCGAATTTGATGCGGCCTGTATCGACCGCGAGACATCGAAGGTCGGCGTTGTGGGCGAAATCTTCCTCAAGTTCCATCCTTTCGCCCAGCTCCATGTTGTCGATTGGTTGATGGAGCGAGGCATTGAGGTGGCGCCTCCCGTCCTGCTCGATTTCTTCGCACAAAGCTTTGTCAACCGCAAGGTCAACCTCGCCACTAGGGTTGAGCGTTCCAGCGTGCCCGACTTCATCGTCGATACGGTCTATCTGCTCATCCGTCATCAGGTGAAGAAATACAACCGCATCGGACAGCGTTTCCGCTATTATCTGCCCTTCCACGATATCATGGAGGAAGCGCGTGTCAGCCAGGAGATTGTCACCCTCTCTGCTCAGTTTGGCGAGGGATGGCTCCTGCCGGCCGAAGTGGCTGAATATGCGCGCCAGGGCATCAACCATGTCATCTCGCTCCAGCCGTTCGGTTGCATTGCCAACCACATCGTGGCCCGTGGCGTGGAGCGCCGCATCAAGCAGGTCTATCCCGACATGAATCTGCTCTCTCTCGACTTCGATTCGGGCGTTTCCGAGGTGAACATCACCAATCGTCTGCTTCTCTTCATTGATAATCTCAAGAAATGATATGAAAACCGCTTTCCTTTCTTTCGCCTTACTGCTGTTTCCCGTGTTGTCCCTTTCTGCTCAAACCGTCCCTGTCGAAAGGTTCCTCTATGCGGGTTCTGTGGTGATGCAGGCTCCTGTGATGCTCGACACCATTGATGCCCAGCTGAAGGGCTTCGACCCTAAATCGCTGCTCGACTGCGCCCTTTCGCCCGAAGCCGTGAAGAATGGCACACTTTGGCGTGGGAAGGAACTCCCCGGAGTTCCCGAAGGTGCAGCCTATGCCCTTCATCAGTTGGGCTTCACGCTCACGTCCTCTTCTTTTGTCAAAGGAACGCTCAAACTCGATAAGGCACCCGCTAACTATCAGCTCTTACTCGATGGTCAGAAGGCCGCTGTCGGGGAACTGTCGCTAGAGCCGGGTGACCACGATCTTGTCATCAAGTACCTTAGTGATGCTCGTGCCGAGAAACCCGATAGTCTCGAACTGACCTTTGAATCCTCGTCACAGGTTCTTGTCGGCCTGCCTAACAGTTTCGGTCGTCTCTATACCGTCAATCGAATGATGGAGTCCCGTCTCTGCTATGGCATCTCTCTTTCTCCCAAGGGTGACTACATGCTTATCACCGAAGGTCAGCGTGCGCCGAAGCAGAACAAGCGTTGGTATTATCTTCAGAACCGCCTCACGGGCCAGCGCACACAGCTCAGCCAGGGTATGACGTGGATGCCGCGCTCCAATCGCTATTACTACACGCGTACGGGAAACGAAGGTCTCGAGCTCGTCACCGTCGATCCTGCAACTGGGGCCGAGTCGGTCCTATGCCGCCATCTGCCTGAGGGCAGCTTCAGTTTCGCACCAAACGAGCAGTTCCTCGTCTTCTATGTGAACAAGGAGGGACCCAAGGAGGTCAACAAGGATGTTTACGAGGTGCTCAATCCCGAGGATCGTCAGCCGGGCTGGCGCGACCGCTATGCTATGGCGCTCTATGACATTTCGTCGGGTGTCCTTCGTCCGCTCACGTTCGGCTTCAGCAACTGCTACGTCACTGACGTTAGTCGGGATGGACGGTATGCCTTGCTTTCCAAGAGTGAGCACACATTCCGGCCGCTTGGCGAGGAGAAGACCGTCGATCGTCCCCAGCGCCCCCACGAGTTCAGTTCCCTTTATCGAGTAGATCTGGAGACCTTGGCGATTGATACACTCATCCATCAGGATGGTTTTGTTTTTGGCGGCACCTTCTCGCCCGATGGTCGTCGGGTGCTCGTTCAGGGTTCTCCCGAGGCTTTTGGCCGGGTGGGCTGCACCTTGCCTGTCGATGTCATTCCTTCGATGTACGACTATCAGGCCTACATCATCGATGTCGATGACCACGAGGTGCATCCTGTGACTCGTGAATTCGACCCCAGTATTTCGAGCATGGAGTGGAACCTTTACGATGGCCAGATTTACCTCACTTGCGAGAACTGCGACTCGGTGAGTCTCTATCGCCTTGATCCCTCGACGGGTGATATCCGTATGCTGCCCCTTCCCGAAGAGATTGTCAAGGGAGTCTCTTTTGCTTCGCAGGCTCCCGTGTTGGCCTGGTACGGGCAGTCGGCCATGAACAGCGACCGCCTTTATACCGTCGATTTGACAAAGGTTAAACTGGACCGGAAGACGGGAAAGCTCGCGTGTCCCGCTACCTGCTTCGAGGACCTTTCGGCCCAGACGCTTCGTGATGTGCAGGTGGCTGAGTGCAAACCCTGGCATTTCACCAACAGCAATGGCGATGACGTGCTTTGCCGCTATTATCTGCCTGTCGGATTCGACGATGGCGCTCCCGATGCCGTGGGAGTTTATCCGATGATCACCTATTATTATGGTGGTTGCAGTCCCACGAGCCGCAACTTCGAGTCAAGCTATCCCTGGCAGTGCTGGGCAGCGTTGGGCTATGTAGTCCTCGTGGTAGAGCCCAGTGGTGCGGCAGGCTTTGGACAGGAATGGGCTTCGCGCCATGTCAACACGGCGGGTGTCGATCCGGCTCGCGACATCACCGAGGCTGTGCGCGAATTCTGTCGTACGCACGCGTATGTTAATAAGGAGAAGGTGGGCTGCTGCGGCGCTTCTTATGGAGGCTTCATGACGCAGTATTTGCAGACATTGCCCGACTGTCCTTTCGCTTGTGCCATCAGTCATGCCGGCATCTCCGACCATACTACCTATTGGGGCTATGGCTATTGGGGCTACAGCTACAGCGAGGTCTCGATGGCTAACAGCTATCCTTGGAGCGAAACTGAGCTCTATGTGAAGAACTCGCCCATCTACAACGTCGATAAGATTCACACGCCCATCCTCTTTCTTCATGGCACCAAGGATGTCAACGTCCCCATCAACAATTCCATCCAGATGTTTACGGCACTGAAGCTTCTCGGTCGCGAGACAGCTCTCGTTTGCGTCGATGGTGAGGATCATGGCGTTGTCGATTACGACAAGCGCATGGCTTGGCTTCGCACCCAGCTTGCCTGGTTCCAGAAGTATCTGAAGGACGATTCCAGCTGGTGGGATGTCATGTATCCCAAGAAAGCATTGTAAAATGTTACGAATCTTGCTGCAAATAGCTCATTTTTGCAAAAAGCCTTGCAGGTTTCATCAAAAATCGCTTACTTTGCATCAAATATTTCAACCTTTCATGGTGAAGTTAATTGTTAATTATAATTTTTTAATTAAAATACCCATGCGTAGCATTCGTACCATTTGCTGCATCTTGTGCAGCCTCGTTGTGCTCGGTTTCGTATCCTGCAAGAAGTTGCCCGAGCCTCAGAAGATCGCTTTCCTCGCCATCGGCCAGTCCAACATGGTGGGCATCGGCGACATCTCTTCTCCCGAAGACACCATCGTGTCACCCCGTTTCCTCAATCTTGCTTCCACCGAGAACGAAGACCGCAAGGTGGGAGAGTGGCGTGTGGCCAAGCCAGGCAACTGCCGTCCCGGCTATCAGCGCCCCAACTTCTTGTCGCCCACCGATTACTTTGGACGCACCGTCCTTGAGCACCTGTCGCCCATCGACTCTGTAGCCATCATCCAGGTGGCCGTCGATGGCTGTCCTATGCGTCTGTTCGACAAGGATCTCTACAAGGGTTTCGTCGATAGCTGTCAGATGGATTGGATGAAGAACGAGATTGCTGCCTATGACGGTAATCCCTACGGACGTCTCATCACGTTGGCCAAGCAGGCTCAGGCCCAGGGCTGGGTCATCCGCGGTCTGCTCATTCATCAGGGCGAAACCGATGCCTATGGTCCTCACTGGCCCAACCAGGTGAATAAGATCTATCAGGACATCCTCACCGAGCTTAACTTGAAGGCCGAAGATGTGCCTGTGCTTGCTGGCGAAGCTGTAGGCCTCGACCAGAATGGTGTCTGCGCCCATGCCAACCCCACCATCGACCAGATCCACGACTACATCCCCACGGCTTACACCATCTCATCGCGTGCCTGCAAGGTGAGCCGCGACAACCTCCACTTCGCTGGTGTGGGCTATCGTCGCCTGGGTACCCGCTATGCCATCAAGTGGCTCCAGCTCAACGGCTACGATGTGGCCGATGACACCGACTCCAAGCTGCAGAGCGAGTCGGGCAATCCCGGTGATGCGTTCGCTGTTGATGCTTTCATTCGTCAGCAGGACAATAAGCTCATGGTGGCCGCTGCCGTGCCGCTCGCTTCGGTCGATATCGTCAGCTATTCGGGTGCTACCCTCGCTACAGTTCAGGGTGATGGCAAGCGTGCCCTCGAGATTGATGCCACGCCCTACAACGGCGAAGACCGTCTCGTTCTCAACATCCATGCTGCCGATGGCGCTGTGGTCAATCGTCAGGTCAACCGATAGTCTCATGGCAGAACCCATCCTCAACGACCACAACAAGCAGGAATATGAACCTGCGCACACGGCTGAGCATATCCTCAATCAGACTATGGTGCGCATGTTCGGTTGTGAACGTTCGCGCAACACCCATGTGGAGCGGAAGAAGAGCAAGCTCAACTACGAGCTGCCCCAATGCCCCACACCCGAACAGGTGGCCGTGGTCGAACGCCGTGTCAATGAGGTCATCCAGGCCGACATGCCAGTGACGATGGAGTATGTGACGCGTGACCAGATTCCGCACGAAGTGTCACTCGCCAAGCTGCCCGATGATGCGTCCGAGACGTTGCGTCTCGTCCGTGTTGGCGACTACGATGTCTGTGCTTGTCTTGGGTCACACGTCGAGCACACCCTCGAATGCGGCCATTTCCGTATCTCTTCCACGTCATGGACGCCCCTGGCAGAAGGCGGCTCTTTCCGCATCGTCTTCCGTCTCGATGGACCTTCCGACAAGTATTAGCACAAAATAAGCCCCTACCAGAAACGGGAGGGGCTTATTAATTTGTATTAGGGGTATGTGTTGACAGTCCTTTCAGATCCCTTAATTAGTATGTGATCAGTGGCTTCAGCTCCTTGGCCTGGGCAATCATGCGCTCAACTTCGCTCAGCGAAGGAACACGGTTGCAGAGGTTCTTCTCCTCGTTGATGGCAACGAGCTTGGGCTGGAGGTTGGCGGGAACGCGATGACGGAACTCCTTCACGGTATCAACGCCGGCAGCTTCGAGCAGCTCAGAGAACTGTCCTGCAATGCCGTTGATGCGCATCAGATCGGCGTGGTTGGTCCACTTCAGGATGAGCTTGCGGCTGATTCCGGTAGCCTCGGCAATGGCGATGCGGCCCTTGGCGGCAGCACACTTCTCCAGAAGGTCGTCAGTGGTAGCAATGCCTGCGGCGATGAGCTTCTCGGCGTAAACCTCGCCGATGCCTTCGATTTGATCAATCTTGTAAGCCATAGTGTTTTTGTTGTGTTAAATAGGTTATTATTGTTTGTTATGGGTAATGGTCGTTTTTCATTCAACGATTCACGGTGCAAATGTAACAATTCTAATTTATATAAACAACTTTTTCGGCAAAAAAATGAAGTGCAAATGCCATTTTTTAGCCTAATGTTGCGATTTTGTGCCCAAAAACACAAAAATCGTTTCAAAATA
The DNA here is from genome assembly GCA_016286775.1 of Bacteroidales bacterium. Classification (GTDB taxonomy): domain Bacteria; phylum Bacteroidota; class Bacteroidia; order Bacteroidales; family UBA3663; genus Liminaster. The sequence continues at coordinate 790 of JAEEUA010000180.1, read as the reverse complement.
TTTTGCCGATTCGAGAAAAATGTCTATCTTTGCGCGCTGATTCCGATGTAGGCACGATAAGTAATGACCGTCGCGGCCAGGTGGCAGGGATGCCAGCCCTCCAAGATGGGTGTCATTCGCCTTGCGGAGAAATATTTTAAAAATATTTTTTAAGTACAATGTACGCTATTGTAGAAATTCAGGGCCAGCAGTTCAACGTTGAGCCCGACCAGAAGATCTGCGTTCTCAACATCGCAGGTGCAAAGGTAGGTGACGAGGTAGTCTGCGACAAGGTCCTCCTCGTTAACAATGACGGTGTCATCACCGTTGGCACTCCCACTGTAGAGGGTGCAAAGGTTGTCTTCGAAGTTTCACAGGTAGAACTTCGCGGTAAGAAGATCAAGGTGTTCCACAAGATCCGTCGCAAGGGCTTCGATAAGCTCATCGGTTCTCGTCAGCACTTTACCGAAGTGTTAGTTAAGTCTATTGTTGCATAAGCGAATCCGCTATTAAAAAGAAAGGAAACAAGCACTATGGCACACAAGAAAGGTGTAGGTAGTTCTAAGAACGGCCGTGAGTCACATAGCAAGCGACTCGGTGTGAAGAAGTTTGGTGGCGAAATCGTGAAGGCTGGCAACATCCTCGTTCGTCAGCGTGGCACCAAGCACAACCCAGGCCTCAATGTAGGTATTGGCAAGGACGATACTCTTTATGCTCTCATCGACGGCAAGGTAGTATTTACCAAGAAGCGCGAGAATAAGAGCTACGTCTCCGTTGAGCCATTGGCTTAAGCCCTTGGCCAACAGCTTAA